>CAYZMZ010000080.1:6129-10394 GCA_964479655.1 uncultured Planctomycetaceae bacterium | reverse complement strand
AAAACGTTCATCGGTAAAACATTGTACTGCTAAATCATGCAGCGGGCCGGACTTGAACCATCTGTACAGGGGTACACCAAACCCCATCTTTTTTCGCGTTTGGATATCCGCAGGAAGAAAATCGGCAAATGTTTCTATAAAGATTTTTTTCGACTTCTTGCCGGATAAAGCCCAGTTCTGTTTAAACGCGCCGGCTAGCTCTATTACCCGCCGGTCTAATATCGGACAGCGGCATTCAAGCGAATTAGCCATTGAAGTTCGGTCTACTTTTACTAGTAAATCTTCCGGCAAATACGTTTGTAAATCTACCAATCCAATCTGACGCGCCGGCTGCCCCGATAGAGTCGTATCGTAATACTGGTATAAATAATCCAATGCGGGATTCCCCTCTATTGCGCCGCGAAATTCGTCTGAAAACAACTGCCTTCTTCGCGATGAATTGAAGTAGCAAACCCAATCCAAATATCGCTCTAAAGGATTCATCTGAAGGCACTCCGCAAATCGGCGCATTTTACGAAATAGCGTCCCTTGCGGTAAATTTTCCGGTAAAATTCCGCAAACCGCCTTTCCCAGTAAATTTCTTAACGCTGAATTGCAAAATCTATCTGCCATCGCTCCAATTTGAACTGCCTGGTATCGCTGATAGCCTAAAAACAGCTCATCGCCCCCGTCCCCGGTTAAAGCGACGGTAACCTCTTGCCTGGCCAAATGACTAACGTACCAGGTCGGCAAAGCCGACGAATCGGCAAACGGTTCGTCAAAATGCGAGATTAAATCGTCCAACAAGCCAACTCCGTCCGGGGTTACACGAAATTCGGTATGCTCCGTTTTCAAATGTTCCGCCGCCTGACGCGCGTAACTGGTTTCGTCGTAAGCGGGATCATCAAAGCCGATAGAAAAAGTACGAATCGGACGCGAGGAAAGCGATTGCATCAGTCCGACGATAATCGTAGAATCTATACCGCCCGACAGAAACGCCCCCAAGGGGACGTCGGATACCATCCTGTCTGCAACTGCCTGGGTAAGCGTCTGACGAAGTTCCTGCTGTCCCTGCGAATAGGATAGCGGATTTCTCGCCGCTCGTTCTCGTCCCGTCTGAATCCAATTCCGAACGCTATTCTCCCCTTTGCTGGTCCAGGTTAGATGGTTGCCCGAAATTTGAACTTCAAGCATTTCTCCCGGCTGTAGTTTTTTTACGTTTTGATAGACCGTTCGCGGAGCGGGAATATACTGAAGAGCAAAATACTCGTCTACCGCCTGAGCGTCGAGAGGGGATTTAAGCGATTCGTCTGCCGCCATTACCGATTTTAATTCAGAGGCAAAAATAAGCCGCGACGAATCTACGGCATAATAAACCGGCTTCTTTCCCACCGAATCGCGAACCAGAATCAATTTGCCCGAACAGGCGTCCCACAGGGCAATTGCGTACATCCCGGACAGCTTTTCCGCAAATTTGCTGCCGTATTCCCGGTATAACGGGGCGATTATTTCTGTATCGCAATGCGTTTTAAACTTCCAGCCCTTGGATTCCAATTCACGTCGAATTTGTGGATAATTGTATATCTCTCCGTTAAAAACAATCTTGATTGGATTTCCTTGAGTATCTTCCCAAGGCTGATGACCGCCCGATAAATCCAGAATACTTAATCTTCGATGACCTAATCCGATCGAATAAACAGACGCGGTATCGTAAAACGTACCAGAATCATCTGGACCGCGATGAGTAAGCAAATTGGTAATAAAATTCAACCTCTCCGGAGAAATTACAGGAGAGGTTGAAGTATTCAAACGCAAGAATCCGGTTATTCCGCACATATACAATTATCGTCTTTTGTGTAATTCATGCTCTCGAACTAACAAGGCCTTCTTTTCGTTGGCATGAATCGCTAAATTCACTCGACGCTGATTGTACCGTTTGTAAAAATCGCCGGTATCGCCGAAGGGCTTGTCGCAACCCAACGCGCCGTTGGATTCCATCGAAACGAACATTCCCCACCCAGCCCCGATAGGCGTTGCGGGAGTTTTAATCCCCCAGTACCCCGGCTGAAGAGGAGCGGTATGAAGCGCAAAAATCGAAAACGAAAGCATGGTAAAACCAAGAACGACCGATAACCCAACGCCAACGTACTTATCTATAATACCAGGAAACCATACTCTGACATGGCTCAATTTGTCTGTTATTACGCGCAAAAGGACAAAGAAAACTACAAATAACAGCCAAATCGAAACAAAATCCAGCAAGTAAGTATAGGCTGGCGCACAACCCTCTAAATAATCTGCCAGGCTTTCAAAATAGTTCGTTGCTATTATCGCCGCAAACAGAAGGTTGAAAAATCGGATCGTATTGGTCCAGATTCCATCTCGAACGGTAAAGGCAATACTTACCGCTAAAATGAGAATCATCAAAATTGTAAAAATCATCTTATTTATTTACTCCGTAGGCATTGAGCTTGTCGGTACATTCCTGAACGCGGTTTTGCATGGACAATTTTTGCCAGAGGGTTCGCAAATTCTGCAACGCTTCAATATGACTGGGCACATCGCGCGAATACAGCAAGTCTACCTGCAGAAAAGCGGCGATCGCTTCTTTGTCCTTATTGGCCGCCATGTACGCTAAACCGAGAGCATTATACCCTAAAGCGTTAATTGTAGAATCTTCAGGACGGGAATTTTTCAAAACTTCTTCGACCATTTTGATAGCTCCATCGGTATTACCCGATAAAGCCGCACATTTCGCCAATCCCATTTTGGAAATTAACCGCATTCTGTCTGCCACCACACCGCGTTCCTGACAAGCAAGAACCGATTCATAGGCTTTTTTCGCCTTGGCAACATCTTTTTGAACAAGGAAAATTTTGCCCATCGCTACGTAGGAACGCATTTTCATGTCTTCCCACGGGGCTTTACTTAGTTGACCGTAGTAAATCGCCGCCTTTTTAAAAGAAGCGGGCGTATTGATTGCGGCGTATAAATCACCCGTCATTTCACAGGCGTCATAAAAATGAAAGTTTTTGGAATTGTTTTTTACAAACGCCTCCGCCAAGCCGACTGCCTTTTCTTTGGTTACCTCGCCCCCAGCCAAGGCAATATTGGCTGAAGCTCTGGCAATAAGATAATCCATTTCCTGATTCAGGGCTTTGGAATCTCCTGCCGTTCCGCGGACGTTTGCATCTAACAACGCAAGAGCGTCTTCATTGGAACCGTTGGCAATATAATCTCGCGCCTTGGCAAATTGAGCGGGTTCACGATTAAAGGTAATCATCTTTATTTTGTTCACGGGGACGACTTCCTCAACGCCGCCGTCATCGACGGTAAGTTCGGTGGCGGTCATCTTCAAAATTTTACAACGCTTTCCTTTGCCTTCCAGCAACTGAATATTATCCATTTGGGCCATTACGCTGGCACTGATAAAAAGAACCAAAAGTAACGCAGATACAAAATGTTTCATGGAATAAACTCCTTAAAGTATACAAATGTTTATTTATTAACAGGGGGTATCAATTGGGACTTTGTCCGGATTCAAACGCCCGGACAAAGTCATATTATTATCAACTATTCTTTAGGTTGAGACTCCTTTTCAGGCGTCGGCTTGGCAACCGGTTTTGCGGCTGGCTTTGCCGCGGGGCTAGCTGCGGGTTTAGCCGCAGGCTTGGCTGCCTGTTTAGGAGCGGGTTTGGGAGCCGGCTTTGCAGACGGCTTTTGTTCTGTCGTTTCTGCCGGTTTTTTGGTCATATCAAACGAGAACGTTTCTTGCGTTTGAGGACCGCCGAAACCAAGATCAACTTTTTCCGCTGCCTCTCCGCCGCCAAATCCGGCAAAGCCTAAATCAACCTTTTCTTTCGCCTCTGGCTGAGCGGCGAAGCCCAAATTCACCTTTTCGGCTTCCTTCTTTTCCGCAGGATTGAATGAGGTCTGACCGTCCGAAGAGACCGCCAGCTTTTCTCGCTCAACCGCCTGCTTCTTACGAGGCCACATGAAGATAACGACCAAAATCAAACCAATAACCGCCGCTCCGCCAATCATTGAATAAAGCATCGCTGGACTCATTGGTTCTTCTTTTTTGACTTCTTCCACGACTTCTTTTTTAGGCAACAAAGATTCGGGCGGAGCGTAGCCGCAAACGGGTTCTTCCAAAGCCGTCTGAACTTTCTTGAGCAAATACTCGTAGGAGGCGAGAATATCGGAATTACCCAAGATTATGTTGTCCCCTTCTTTGCTCTGATAGGTATTGTAATCGTCAAATAGAATCTTCTTCGCTTCGTCAA
>CAYZMZ010000080.1:0-6119 GCA_964479655.1 uncultured Planctomycetaceae bacterium | reverse complement strand
AAAAAACGCCTTGGCGCGAGGAGGAATATTGGATTTTTCCGCCTGCGGGGCTTCGGTTCCCGGAGCCATATCAGCAGAAACCGCCGTTGCGGAGGCTTCCGCTTGCTCTGCCGGGGTATCGGCAGATTCTGTAGTCTCTGCATTTTCTGCCGCCTCGGGCTGCGTGCTATCCGTAGCCTCTGGAGCTTCTTCAGCGGGAGCTTCTTCAGCGGGAGCTTCTTCCGACGGTTCCGTTGCTGGAACTTCTTCAGCAGCCGGAGCGGTTGATTCCGAAGGCTGTTGATCGGACGTCGATTCTGAAGTAGCTGCAGGAGCGTCTTGAGCAGGCGCGACTTCCGGCGCAGATTCCGGCGCGTCTGTTTCCGGAGCGGCGTCTTCAGGAATATCTGCCTCGGAGGCGTCTGCCTTTATTTCAGATTCGCCCTGAGAATCTTCTCCCTGAGAAGTTGCGCCTTCCGGAGTTGGATTCTCCGAGGCTTCCGGAGCGTCTTCTGTCTTCGCCGCAGCCGATTCCGTTTGTAAAATCAACGAACCGCGATTGAACGCAATTTCAGCTATCGCCAAACGGGCTTGAAGATACGGAACCAGACAATCCTTTTTCGGCTTGCCTTGTTCATCGGTTAAACTCTTGACAATTCCGTTCCAGCCAATCATCAAAGGACGACCGTTTTCGCTGACCGCCTTGGGATTCCCGTCCAGCGCGACTGTATACAGTTTATCCGCTATAGTCGGATTGTCCGATTCCGTTTTAGCCGCCAATTTAGCGGTAAAAGTTGCCAGTTCCGGCTGCATTTCCGCAATCACCGAAGGACGAGCGTTAGGCTTTTTCAATTCCTCCAGAATACGAGAAACCGCTTCTTTGTAATCTTCCTTGGCCGCAAAACCGCGTGCTGTATCCAACTCGGAAAAACCGCGTACTACCGTTTCCGGGTCTAACGTTTTAATATCGTTACGAATCTGAACCAGTTTTTTGTTAAACTGAGCAAATGTTTCCTCGTCGTTTAAGGTAGGATAACTGCGATGCGTATCGACAAGAATCTTTTCCGCCTGTTTGAACTTTTCCAGCTGCTTGGCTTTATCTTGAATATCCTTCGCCTGTTTTTCGTTGATCGAGGCGATTGTTAAACGAGCTTCAAAGAAAGCACTGGTTACGCGTTCATCTTTAGCTTTGCCTTTGGAAATCTGCTGACTCATTTTGTTTGCCAGCGAGTTCCAGCCCCAAATAGCCGGCTTTCCATTTTGCTTTTTGTCTTTCTGATCTACAATCAGGAAGTCTTTTCCGCAACCGTATAGCGACTTTTTGTATAGCTCGGCTTGCTTTACCGGATCGGCTAAACTTTCTGCCCATTGCTGATAACATCGAGCCGCATCCGCCTGAATTTCAATATTGGCCGGCGATTTTGTCAACAGCGTTCCCATTTTTTGGATCGCTTTTTCAAATTGCCGACTCGCTGCCAGACATTTGGCTGAACGTACCATGATAACCATGTCTGCCGACTTGCTGGAAACGAACGAGGGGTTCTCTTTAATCTTTTGCAGAATCTTATCGTACATCGCCGCGGCTTTATCAAAATATTCCCGTGCGTTATCAGGCATTTCTGTTGCGTTTTCCGCAAAACTTTCACCCAACGATTGGTAGGTTTGAGCAACCCACGCCATCGATCCAAAGGTAGCATCGGAACGGTTGGCAATACGTTCCAGGAAAATTTCAAAACCCTTGGCTAACTGAATCGCGTCTGCCTTCTTATCTTCCTTGGTTAAAACTTCCAGGTTCTCTTTTAATTCCATCCCTAATTGCAGATAGATTTTTGTCAGTTCATCTTCAGCCGAGGTCTTTTCCTTGGAACCGTCTTCGCTCGTCTGCTGACTGGCCTGAGCTACTCGTTTTTCCAGTAAATCCATAATAGACTGGGCATCGTCGAGTTTTTGAGCGGCTACCAGCGCCCGTAATGATGTACGAAGGGTGTTGGTATCCAAATTATTTTTCTGAACCAATTCGGAATTATTTTTAACCAGTGTTAAAGGTCCGAACTGCGGGTCGTTGAGCAATTGAATAGCCCCTTGCGCATCGCCCGAGTTGAGCTTTAAGGACGCCAAAGTATACGCTGCAAAAACCAGATTGGAAGACGGCTGTTCGTCTTTACCTAAAGTTGACTTCATTCGATCAACACCGTCTTGCAAAATCTTTTGGGATTTTACTTTGTACTCTGCCAGCGTTTTTTGATCAGGACGCTTACTTAAATCAGCCCGCATTCCACGCAGGTAACTATTCCACAGAGAGTTTCCGGTACGAATTTCGCCGCTGGCCCGCTGATCAGAATTAGGTGAAATAAAGTTCAGTGCTACTTCAGCGTGAACCGTATCTCCAATGTCTACATACGTATCGCAAACACAACTCCAGGCCGCATCTCCGTCTTGCGGTCCCTTGTTTTTGGTTCGCGTTGCAATCGTCTTAGCCAAGGTTACCATCTTCTTGAGTTCATAGCTTAAAGACGCTTGAATATCCTTGTCGGTTTTTCCCTCTTTTCGCATCTTCTGGATATTATCTTTAACCAGATTGCGCAAGATGGTCATTTCCATATTGGCCATTGTTTCGCTGGTAGATTCTGTTGGATAATTCTGAACCACAAAATCGGCCAAAACCAATGAACGATACGGATTTTGCTGTAAGAACATCATGTAAACCGCTAAATAGCGGAATCCATTGAGTTGTTTTAGAGGCATCCCGCTAATATCGTTCGGACGTCGTAACTCCGCAAACTCATATACTTTCATATAATCAGCCGCCGCTTTAAGCATTTTAGCCTGCGTCTGAGCTTGTTTCTCCGGATCGGTTTGACCTTGGGCTTCGCTTTGAATATCGGAAATAACCTCGCGTTTTTTACCCAATTGCTCTAGTAATTCGGCAAACTTCATTTGTTCCAACGGGGTATCGGCGGGTTTTTCGTATTTACCCAACTTCCCCTTAATTTCGCGAGCTTCCTCCTTAACCGAGGTTCTTACCAAAAAGTCCAGAATATCCAATGTATTTTTGAGCAGTTTTTTATTAGTGGGAGTTGCAAGCTGTTCTTTGGGTAAAGAATTAAGCTTTGTTGCTGCCAAGTCGCAACCGGCTAACTCCATTTTTAAGGATTGGATTGCCTGACGTTTGGCGGGCGTTAATTCCTTTTCGTACCATTCGGAGAACATTTTCAAGCCTTCGTCTGTCTGCTTGGCAACCAATTCCGGCTTTTTATCGTTTTTATATTTAGCGGCAGATTCCAGAAAATACTGCAACGCCTCTTCGCGCAGGGGCTGGAAAATAGAATTATTTTCCAGGGACATTGTTTCGATAAAAATGTTAAATGCGCCTTTTGTCTCTTTGTTGGGATCATCGTAAACGCCCTGATCCATTTTGATTCGTCCTTCACGCAGTCGAGCGTACAATCCCGCTTTATAAGGGGGTTCTATCGCCCCGTATTTTTCAAATATGGCGTTATATTCCTTAACAGAACTTTCCAAATTTTGTTTGTATTCTGTACTGTCTTTGGCATACGTTTGAGCGGTTTCGTAATAAGACCCCGCAACAGCAAGCCACGCTTGCAAGAAATCATTAACCGCATCTTCCCATTCATCACCCGATTCTTTTTTTGCGGCTTTTAACTTTTTTAATACCTCTTTGGCTCGCTCATGGTTCGCCAAAAATTCTTTTCGGGCAGAATCAAACGAATCGCGCGATATTTTAAGCCAGTCGTCTTTTTGCTGAGCTTTTTTCGTTTTCGTTTTTTCAGCTAATTCCCGATAAAGAACGCCGCGCGCCATCATAAGCGTTGCGTACTGACGAGCGCATTCCCGAACGCGGGCATGCTTGGGATTTTCCTTAATAAACTTGGCGAAACTCTCATGAGATTTATCGATTTCTGCCAGTTGCAAATCTTGCGAGGGCTGAATTCCCGAATTAGCCATGTGGAGTTTGCCCAACTCCATATCGTATACTTCCTTTAAGGGAGCGGGAATTGCCCCATCTGTTTTAATGGATTCCAAATAAAACAAGGCAATATCCGGATAGCCATGGTCCACCAAGGCATTAATAAACTGTTCCGCATTCGGCTGGGGAATTGCGGCTTGGATTGACGGAGTTGAAAATAAACCGCACAACCCTAAAATAACACCCAATAATAGGCGGACTGAAAAAACAATAGTTCGTTTGGAACACTTCATGGGACAAAACCTCTTTGAAGAACAATTAGTTAAAATGAGTAAGTACTCATGCTGTTGACCATCTTGGTGAAATCACTCTTTGGGTCATTCCTAAATAACCCAAAATACTATTATCTAAATTTAAACAGAATTTCTCGGAAATCAAGAGATAGGACGAAGTATTTTCACTTTTTTTGAGAAAAATCTTGAATTTTTTTAAAATTTTGCGAAATTTTGCGATTTTTTTGGGAAAATGTTGTAAATTGCAAATAATTAGTTCGTCAAATGAGAGAATTTATCCATAATAAAAATCAGCGTTTGACACAAAATCGCCGAAGGTTTCACTTTGATTTTTTCCGGAAAGGTCCTGATATACTGATTCCACTTGAAATGTTCCGGCTTAAAATATTATAAAACAGCTGTTTCGTTTTGCCCCAATCAATAAAACAAAGGGTTGTTTTATCCTGTTCAGGCGAAATCAAATCGACGTCGATAGAAGAAAACAAGCTGTCTTCATACGTAATAAGCTGTCATTATAGCTATAATAGGATAAATACCCTGAATTGCTCCGATATATTTACTGCTAACCACTTTATTTTCCATGACTATTAAATTTCGTTTATTGTTTATCGTTCTGTCTTGTGGACTACTGTTAATATTGCTGGGCGATTTGCTCAGTCCCGGACGATGGGCATGGCTAACTCACCCGTCCATTCCGCAGGAAAAGACAGAAATTCGCCCTCTGGAACAAAGAGAGTATTATCCAAAATTAGACCAAAACGCCTTAAAAAATATTTTGGATAACAGCTACTGGAATGCGTCCGACTACCCCGCTTGGCAAAATATGATTAATATTCTGCGAGATGAGTCTGAATCCGAGCTGGAAAAATACTCTTTCGGGCGAATTACCTACGTCCAATTAAAATCGCAGCCTAAAGAGTTTCGCGGAATCTTGGTAAACGTTCGCGGAAACGCCCATCAATGTATCCGTGTAAATCAAGACGAGAAAAAAGTCGGAATCCCCCAGATATACCAAATTGCGCTCTCTCCAGACAGCTCCCCCTCCGAGCCAATCGTTCTGAACGTTATCAACGTTCCCGCAGGATTCCCGCAGGGAGAGCAGATTGCTCCCCAACGGATTGAATGCACCGGCTTTTTCGTTAAACGCTGGGCTTACGTCGCCCCCAAAGACGTTTTAACCGCTCCTTTGATTTTGGCTAAGACAATTAAATGGATTCCCCCGCTTCCCGAAAATCAGGCGTCCAATCCGCCCTACGGACTACTTTTACTTATCAGCTTTGTTGTTGCCTTGATAATCTTTTTCGCTACTCAATGGTACATGGAAAAATCGCTGCCCCCGAAGCCGGAAAAAATCGCACACCTGCCCAGCGACTTTGCTCCTTTAAATCCAGACAATTCCCTAAATCCAGATAATTCAAAAAATCCAGATAATTCCTCCATTTCAGCCGATTTTCTGAATCTAAACGATTCTGTCAAATTGGACGAATCTACCAAAACAAACGATTCAAATTTAGAACCGTAAAAGCAAAAAAGGAGAGGTCTACTATCTGCTAAGAAATCTGCCGCTTTTTAGCGGCAAAGCGGTAGGGGGAAAATGAAACGGGAGAGGCTAAAAGACCGCATTTACCATTTCATCCCCTCTGCCGATCCGTTTTAAGTCCAAGGGGAAATACGCATTGTATACCATGAGATATACCAGTTTTTCATCATTTTTAGGGGGTGTTTTCTTCTTTTTTTGTTGACTTTTTAAAATTCGAAGTTATAATATTCTGGTGAGCATAAAGTGATATGGGTGTTGTGAGTTGATAAATACTCCATATACTGGTTCCAATTGACTTTTTCCGGTTTATATTTTCATAAACCAGTCGTTTCATTTCGCCCTGATCGGCAAAACTAGGATTTAGCTCAACTGATCGGAC
>CAYZMZ010000079.1:0-10405 GCA_964479655.1 uncultured Planctomycetaceae bacterium | reverse complement strand
GTATAGTCTGATAACTGCTGAATATCGTCAATAACAGCCCATCGATACCGACGAATGTCTTTGATCAGAGAAAATAGCACCAACAACGTACACGCTATAAAAAATATTGCTATATAACTTCGTTTATTACACAACATAAAAAATATTCCTAAATAATCTGGTTAAAAATTAAAGTAAATAAATGGGTTATACACACCTTTTATAACAAACGAAACTGAAATAATAAACAATCCACAAAATAAAACAACGTAAGTTGTATTAAAAGCGATTTGTATCCATGCCGAAGAACTGGATTCTCCTTTAGCGATTAACCAAGGTACAATCGGAAAACTAAATAACGTTGCAAACAAGAAAATATACCGGTTTTCGCAAATATGAAAATAGGCTAAATCGTCAAACCAAGCATTTGATGTAAAACCAAACATGTTTTGTAAGTACGAACAGGTTAATGCTATACTGTCCGATGAATTCCCTTTCATAAATGCAACATTTGCATCGAATCCAGCTTTGAATAAAACCCAACCGACAACAACGATTAACATAGCATAAAAATACTTTAGGGGAATTAGCCATGGAGAATTAAATCGTTTTTCAAATCCTGTATATTTTTCAAAAATCAAGCAGACGAAGAATAATAACCCCCATAACACAAAAGCCCAATCCGCCCCATGCCACAATCCGGTTAACGCCCAGACAACAAATAAGTTGGCAATCAAACGAAGAGTTGATACACGATTCCCCCCCAAGGGAATATAAACGTAATCTCGGAAAAAGCTACTTAAAGACATGTGCCATCGACGCCAAAATTCACTAATTGAAGTTGAAATATATGGGTAGTTGAAATTTTCCAAAAAATGGAATCCGAACATACGCCCCAAGCCAATTGCCATATCTGAATAACCAGAAAAATCAAAGTAGATTTGAAAGGTATAGGCCAATGCACCTAACCACGCCATGGCTACAGACAATTCATTGGCTGGTTGCGTAAAAGCCGCATCGGCTACCAACGCCATTGAATTTGCGATAAGCATTTTTTTACCCAAGCCAACAATAAATCGACAAACGCCTTCGGAAAAATCATCGAATGTTTCCTTCCTGTTATGAATTTGTTCCGCAATTGTTTCGTAACGGACGATAGGTCCTGCGATTAATTGTGGGAAAAATGCTATATATAAGCCCACATCAAATGGATTTTTCTGTACCGGTCCCTTGTTTCGATAAATATCTACAACATAGGAAATCGCTTGAAATGTAAAAAAAGAAATTCCAATCGGTAGTAATATCCGGGGAACGGGAATATAGCTGCCGGTAAAATAATTGATGTTTCCCAAGAAAAACATCCAGTATTTAAAATAGGCTAAAATACCCAGATTGACTAATAACATAGCTATCAGAACCAACTTTGCTGCCATTGGCTGCGATTTATATCGATCAACAAGCAACCCAAAGCCCCAATTTAATATTATAGAACAAATCATGACAAAGACAAACCACGGCTCACCGTATGCGTAAAACAGCAAACTCATCAATAACAAAAATAAATTTTGGAGCGTTCGCCATTTGAACAACAAACAATAATATACAAATAGTACAAACGGAAGAAACAAAAATAGAAATATTTCGCTGGAAAATAGCATGAAAATTATGTAGTACTATAAAATAACTAAAATATATTCGACAACAGCATTTGTTAACGCTAATCAATCGTAATCAATAAATACGCAATATCATACAACACCGTTGCGTACTCTGATTATACAAGAAATTATACTCAAGATTATCGTAATACAAGGGGGCAAATCATTTTTTATTTACGCTTTTACGCTACTTTCGTCATCGACTGGGTCGAAAGGGGAACGCTGTTGAGAATCTGACCGGTTGTACGATCAAAAAATTCGATAACCGAATGATCGACGTACCAAATCGCCATCATGTTTTCCCAGAGATATTTTTTACCAATATAGTAATTATTTCTAATTAAAGTCGACACCTGAATCTTTTCAGGGGCAACTTCGCAACGGCTCAACTGAGCTAATTCGTCAGCAACAACAGATAAAATGGTTTGATTTTCCATGGATTATTTTCGTCCTTCGCTTTAAAGAGAATCGGATTCTACTTATTCAGAATTTAAATTTTTCGCGTCAGACGGTAAGAATTACCATCGCTACTAAAAAAAACGGAAAAAATTTTGGAAAAAGACTTTATTTTTTCTAAATATTGGATAAAATAAAAGCATGCTACTTAATATTCCTGAAATAGCCGGTTTATCGTCGCGAAAATCGATTATGCGTATCCCGCCAGAAATGGATATTCCTATCACTCCCCGGGTTCGACGCCTTATCGATACCGCCGAATTTCACCGATTAACCCAAATTAATCAGCTGGGATTGGTATCGCTGGTTTATCCCGGTGCGCGGCATACCCGTTTTGAGCATTCGCTGGGCGTCTACCGACTCGCGCTGCGCTTTCTACAACGATTCGCCTCCGACGACAGATTTACGTCTATTGTATCAGATAAATCAGCTGAATTATTTATCGCAGCGGCCTTGCTTCACGATGTCGGGCATTGGCCGTACTGTCATTTAGTAGAAGATATGAATCTGCCGGGGGTTAAATCGCATGAACAGGTTCTCGACGACCGAATTTCTCAATCTGAAATAGCAGATTGTCTAAAGGAGGATTGGGGAATCGTCCCTTCAGAGATAACCCGGTTGCTGTTGGGGAATTGTACGAGTTTGACGGATTCGTTGCTGGAAAGTATGATTTCCGGTCCGATAGATATAGATAAAATGGACTATTTGTATCGAGATAGTTTGCATGCAGGCGTTCCTTACGGACGGCATTTTGACAGAGAACGCTTAATCGGTTCTTTATGCTTGAACAAAACAGGCGATAAGCTGGCGATTAGCGACAAAGGCAGAACGGCGGCGGAATTAATGGTTTTCGCGCGCTACGTTATGTTCAGCGAGGTTTATTGGCATCATACCGTTCGGTCGGCGACGGCGATGCTGCAACGCGCGTTTTATTTGCTATGGGATAAAATGGATTTACGGGAATACGCCGAATTGTCGGACTACCCATTTCAACAGCGTTTGCTTCGTCAAGCGCAAGAAAGTTCGATACCCGCAACCGTTAGTCTGCTGGATTCCCTATTTGGAAGTCATCGAAAACTCTACAAGGGAATCAAAGAATTTAGCATTTTAGAAGATAGCGAAATTGTACGTCATTTATCGCAAAAACCATTTGAATGGCTTGTACGTTGTTCCCAGCAGTTCGCTCAACTTGCTTCGGCTGAACTGTCGATACCGATAGGAAGCCATCAGGTAATTATAGACGCCCCGCCGGTAACCAAGGAAGTTCAGTTCAAAGTCGATATTTATTTTCCAAAGGATAATAAATACAGACCGTTACAGCAAGTTTCGCCTGCTGTCAACGCGCTGGCGACAGAACAGTTTGACGATTACGTAAAACGAACCCGCATTTTTGTGGCTGCCGAACTGGTAAACCCTTTCCGAAATTTAAAAGATTGCGTTGGTTTGCTGGAAAAGGCGGCTAATTTAACCGAATAGCGTTTTTTCAATCAGATTTTATACTGTTTCCACTTGACTTTTTCCGGTTTGTATAACAAAAATCAGTCGTTTCATTTCGCCCTGATCGGCAAAATAAGGATTTAGCTCAACTAATTGGGCAAAATCAAAACGACGACTCGAGGAAAATTCAGGTAGTCATAGTAAAACTATACGAAGTATAAATTTAACAATCAGATATTAATAATATGCCGTATCAACCTCCGCATCAATCCTATTATCGTTATCGCATGCTTCGCTGGTGGGATCAAAACCAGTGGTGGGTACAAATAGCCGCGCCCTGTATAATCTGTCTGGGAGTAGTCGGGTCGTTGCTAATTCATTGGGATAATCAGCGCAAAAGCGAATTATCCGGTAAGTATATGGAGAGTATGTACGAAACATGGTGGAAAAATCCGCCTAAAATCGATCCGGACATGGACGAAAAAACTGCGGTGTGCCGAGTTATCCGGATGAAGCAAAATGATCCTACCATGCCGATTCCCTACAAGAAGAAACAGCTTATCGTCAAACATTGGGAATGGCTTATCACAGGAATGAACTCCGACGAAATACAGCGTCTGCACGATTTATTGGAGGGGAAAAAGACCGATCCGAAAGAAGATGTCGATTTGGACGTTAAAAAATTCAATGCTCCTTGGGGAGGAAGCGTTTCAACAGATGGAATGGTAAAAAACGATCCTGAAATCGAAAAATCCAAGCCGATGCCGGAAGATATGTCAGACGCAAAAAAATCCACTGAATCGCCTTCTGATAATCAGTCGTCGGACGACGACAAGTCGTCGGATGGTGCGAAATCGTTGGATGACGCCAAGTCAGAAGTTAAATCCAGCTCGACAGATACTTCCAAAATGAATACATCGGAAACGAAGGCGGAATTGATTCCAGATAAATCTTCCAGCAAGGATTCAGACAAAGATTCCAATAATTCTTCGGAAAAAATTTCAGACAAAGATTCTGGAAGCAGCGGCGAGAAGACAACGCAAAAAGAACCCCAGGACGATACGTATGTTCAAGATGAAATTAATTTGCCTACGGATATTTCCCTGCCCGCTGTTGTCCCGCATATATCGGGAGTATCGGTTTCTATCCCTCCGACTGCCGGGACAGAATCAGATGAAATAATTTTGCCAACCGATATTTCCGAGGAATCGGCTCAATCTCAGTCAGAGGTTGCTCTTCCCGGCATTTCGGAGGTTATTCTTCCCGGCATGCCGGAGAAAAACGCAGATTCTGAAAAATCGGCTTTTCAGCAGGAAACAACGGACAAGGATCAATCGCTAGATTTACCCGTTTTACCAGGCATGGAAAAAGCCAATCCCGATAAAAAGGTAAAAACAGCGTCAACGGAAAAACCGAAGTCAAACAAAAGCGACCCCAAAGCGGTTGATCCTAAAAAGTTTATTCCCTCTACCTGGAAGAAAAGCCACTTTGTATTATGACGGCAATAATTATTCTGTTTTTAATTGCAGTAATACTTCTCTTGGGAGGAATCTCCAACCGATGGCTGGCGGTTGCTGGACTGGTACTGCTGCTGGGTGTCGGAGCAATGTATTATGCCGCCGCGCGCCGGGTTTTGATTGTCTTTACCGGCGAAACGATGGGAACGACGTATCGAATTTCTGCGGTCTGTTCCCTGAAAGATTATTTGTTCCGTATCGACAAAAAAACACTTAAGAAAAAACTGGATGCCGAACTTGTCCGGGTTAATTCTCTTATGTCTACCTACGATCCGGATTCAGAATTATCCCGCTTAAACAAGCACCAAACCGAACAGCCGTTTCCTATTTCCGAACATACAGCCAGGGTTCTGGGTCAGGCTTTAACGATAGCTCAAAAGACGGACGGAATTTACGATCCGACAGTCGGTCCGCTGGTAAATTTATGGCGATTCGGTCCGGAAGACAGACCTGAACAAATTCCTGCGGATACGGAAATTCAATCGGCGAAATCCCGCGTCGGCTGGCATAAAATCAAGCTGATTGAAAATCCTGACAAGTCGTATTCCGTTATAAAAAACCAGCCGGACGTTTATATTGATTTGTCCAGTATCGCGAAAGGGTTTGGCGTCGATTGTATTGCTCAATTATTGCAGCAGGAATTGATTTACGATTACTTAATCGATATTGGCGGCGAGTTGCGTGCAGGCGGAAAAAATGCGGATGGCGTGCCGTGGAAGGTCGGGGTTCGGCAGCCGAATTTGCTCAATCCTGATTTGGCAACGGTTATTTCTTTGGATAATCAATCTATTGCAACCTCCGGCGATTACTTAAATTATTTTGAAGAAAACGGCAAGCGGTATTCTCATATAATCAATAATCAAACCGGCAAGCCGATTGAACATTCAACAACCTCCGTTTCGGTTATTTCGTCCAACTGCGCCTGGGCAGACGGCTGGGCAACCGCTTTGCTGGCAGCAGGAGAAAAACAGGGACTGGAAATTGCAAAGCGTGAAAAATTGGACGCCGCGTTTATCGTCATAGAAAACGGTAATTTTGTGATTTACTCGTCCCGATAAACGGGATTCAACCTGAAATTTTCGGCTATATTATCCTAAAACCGCCGTTTCAATTCTGTCCAAATCCGATAAAACAGGAAGTTCGTTCTTTTTGAAGGACAAAATGAAAGAATCCCTTATTTTACCGATTAAGGGCGAAATGAAACGGCTGATGTTTGTTATGCAAATCGGAAAAAGTCAAGTAGAGCCGTTATAGCACTTGTTACCGTCCGGCTTCGACCGTCCGTTTTAGCGTAATTTTTACAATCTGCGGAACGGCAAAAAATCGAAACGGGATTCCAACCGTTCCGATTCCGTTAGACGTAATAACCGTTGTACGTTTTCCCATGTTGTACAAGTCTACTCGTCCGGAAAGAAATTTTGAATCACGTAAAACAGAAACCGGCGCGTGAAGTCCGAAAAAGGTAATCTGACCTCCGTGCGAATGCCCCGATAAAACCAGATCGATTTTCGCCTTTTGAGAATCGGCAAATCGTTCGATCGCATCGGGCGAATGCGTCAGTAAAATCACAAAATCGTCTTGATTCAAATTCGAGATTTCATAATAAGGAAATTGAAGCGGAAAATTCGGATCCCATAAAAACTCCGTGCCGACCAATCGGATTTTATCGCCGCCTTTTGTAAGCCAAATTCCGCGATCAGAAAGCGATTCAATCCCCCCTTTCGATTGCAGGATTTCAAGCGTCTTTTGATAGGAATAGGCGTAATCGTGATTTCCCAATACGGCGAATTTACCCAGCGGAGCGGAAAGACTTTTAAGCGATTCGGCAAGCGGATTCATGTTTTTCAACCCTCCGTTGACGTAATCGCCGCCAAAGAGAATTAAATCCGGATTCTGACTTTTTGTTAAGGATATAATTTGTTTACGCAGATCAAAGGTTCCCCATCGTCCAAAATGAATATCGGTAATCAGAATTATCGTCGTCCCGTCAAAACCGGGCGGAATTTGATTATCGGTAATTTCATACGATGCAATTTGAATACAGCGCGGCTCGATAAAATATGCGTAAATTCCAACAGAAACAACGACAATACCAAGAATCGATAGTATCATAAAACAATACGGATGACGCTTGAATCGATTTCGGATTAAACTGATTATCTTACTCATACAATCCGATTAATGAACTCTTCCATGAACGTAAATATCAGAATCCAGAATAGCGATTTCCGGTTGAATCAGCCGTCGGGCAAAAGACATGTTTTTAATTCCGATTCCTTCCAAGGGGGTAATCGCGTCCTTTCCGCCGCAAAGCCGAGGCGCAATAAAGGCGTGAACCTCGTCGATTAAATCGGCGTCAAACAAACGTCCGAGTAAATTTCCGCCGCCTTCAACCAAAACGTTCGTCGCTCCCTGCTCTCCAAGCAAGGTCAGCAGATTAACAAATCCGTCTGTAAAACACCCCTCAGAATACGGGGGGAAAGAAACCGCTCCGGCATAGGGATCGGACGCGGTTCGGAGTAAATTGCAATCGGGAGGAATCGTCCCTCGATAGCCGAAAACAATCCGCTGAGCGATTCGAGCAGGCGCCTGATTGTTGGGCAAACGAGCGGTTAAAGTGGGATTGTCCTTGATAAAGGTTCCCGCTCCGACAATAATCGCGTCCATGCGGCTGCGAATTTGATGAACAATCGCCCTGGATTTTTCGTTGGAAATCCATTCAGAAGAGCCGTCTTGCGCCGCAATTTTACCGTCTAGCGTACAAGCCCATTTAGCAATCACCCAAGGACGTTTTTCCGTGATATATTTGATAAACGGCGCGTTAAGAAAACGAGCTTTATTTTCGCATAAACCGGATTGAACCTCAATTCCGGCGTCGAGAAGCATTTTCTTTCCTCCGCCGTCGACTTTGGGATTGGGATCTGACATCGCAAAGGTACATTTAGCGATACCGGATTCTATAATCGCCTTCGCGCAAGGGGGCGTTTTTCCGTAATGACAGCACGGTTCCAAAGTAACATAAATATGTGCACCGTGAACATCATTCCCCTTGGCTGCCGCATCGCGCAACGCCTCGATTTCTGCGTGAGGGCCGCCGAATTTTTTATGCCAGCCTTCGCCCAAAACTCGTCCGTTGCCGACAATAACCGCGCCGACAGCCGGATTGGGTTCGACGTATCCAAAGCCGTTTTTTGACAAATCAAGCGCCCGATCCATGATACTTTCATCGGATAAAGGGCAGGCACTTGATTGCAGCGAATGCGTTTGCTTGTTGTCCATATTTTTATCGGGGGAATTGACAGGTCTGATTTACGCGACTTTGGTTACATCGGTATTATCCGCCTGCTGTTGTTGAATCGGAACAGTTTTGCCGAGCACGAAAATTCCCTCGACAATAATCCAAAGCTGAATAATTACAATTACGACCGATAAAAGGATTAACAGCTGATTGTTGGTAAAACTACCGCAAATCGCAACGCCCTTTTTACCGAATAAATCAATAATTTGCAGAATCATCGCCCATAAAGGCAGAATCGTCATAATAATCAGCGGGATAATCAGGAAGAACAAGGGACGTCCGTATCGTTTTAGGTAAACCATGCAAATAACCAGCGTCAAAGAGGCGAGAATCTGATTCGTCGCTCCAAACAAGGGCCAGAGGAGCATTCCAGCCGTCCCTTTCCCGGTCGGAGAAGGCATACTAGCCAACGCGCCGCCCATAAGAACGACAATCGCCGTTGCCAGATACATGTTTTTCAGACCTAACTCTTGAATCACGTACCGTTGAAGACGCGTTGCGCTGTCCAAGGTCGTCGCGGCAAAAGAGGCGATTAAAACACCCATCAATCCCATCGCAAAAGCAACCGGCAATCCTAACGCAGCCAAGAAATTTCCGCCGCCCTCGACAAAGGAATTAACGGCGTTTTTGGAAATTTCCGCCCACGATTTATTATAATGCGATAGCCAGTTTTGACGTAAATCGGTATTGCCCTGCACTTTGGTTTGATCGTATCCAGCCGCAAGACGCTCTATATCTGTTTGAGCACCGACTTTCTGATTGGGATCGATTCCTTCCAATCCTTCCGCCGCCGCTTTAGACGCTACAGCCGTTGTATCGATTGACGGTCTGAGAGCAATTCCAGCCGTACAGGCTAAAATAACGATAACAGCCAGCGCGCCTTCCATCAACATCGCCCCGTATCCGATAATCTTGGCGTCGGATTCTTTGTTAAGCTGCTTGCTGGTAGTTCCGCCGGCAACCAAGGCGTGAAATCCGCTAATAGCTCCGCAGGCGATTGTAATATACAAAAACGGCCAAAGCGGCAAAACGGTTTTTATCAAGGGCGATTCCGCCGTTATTCCGCTGTCTGACAAAGAACTAACCGATACGACCGCGGGGGTGGCTTTGCATAAATCTGCCCCCTGAAACAACGCCGCACATGTTAAACCGCCAACCAGTAAAAACAAGGCGACATACAACTGACAACCGTTGATAAAATCTCGCGGCTGAAGCAATAACCAAACGGGAAGCGTTGACGCGATAAAACAGTAGATCAATAAAAACGTAGTCCAGGCAACCGCCGGATCGCATAATCCAGAGGGAAACCAGAACGAACATTGATGAGTTTTGCCGAATTTTACAATCAATCCATTCGGCTGCGCTTCTGATTCCGCCTCTGCTGCATTTACCTCCGTACCGGCAACTGTTGTATCGTTTGATGCAACTGCGGTTGTTGTTGCGTAGCGAGTAGCCAGAGAAATAGGGCAGTAATACGTACCAATCCAGATTAAGGTGTACAAAAGAGTAACTCCAATCAGAACCGGAAACAGCAAATTACCCTTAATTTTATAGTTCCAGTATCCGATTACTACCGCCATGGGAATACTCAAACAAACACTTAACACGCTTTGCGGAAATTTAATCAGCACGCCGCCGATAATTGTGCAGAAAACCGCCACAATAATTGTCAGAACAAACGCCAGTAACAGCAAAAACAAAATTCGTACTCGTTGAGAAATAAGCGAATGCGCCACGTCGCCGATACTTTTACCGTCATGTCGGATTGAAACAACCAAGGCGGTCATATCGTGAACCGCTCCAATAAAAATCGCACCGAAAATTACCCATAACAAGGCGGGCAGCCAGCCCCAGCAAACCGCAATTGCCGGTCCGACAATCGGTCCGGTACCGGCGATTGAGGTAAAATGATGTCCGAATAAAATCGCCGGACGCGTCGGAACGAAGTCTACGTCATCTCGAAGACGATGGGCCGGTGTTTCGCGGCTGTCGTCCAGTTGAAATACCTTGCTGCCAAGCCAGCGTCCGTAGGTATTATAGGCAAGAATAAATCCAAAAAA
>CAYZMZ010000078.1:9363-10408 GCA_964479655.1 uncultured Planctomycetaceae bacterium | reverse complement strand
AATCAGTCGTTTCATTTCGCCCTGATCGGCAAAATAAGGATTTAGCTCAACTTATCGGGCGAAATCAAAACGATGTCAAGAGAAAAATTCAAGTAGTCATAGTATAAAAGCCTGCTTAATGTTTAAGGAAAATGATTTTTTTGATTTTCTGAGGCATTGAAGAGCAATCCTATCGTATACTTCGTCCTGATTTTATCGAGGAATAACCTTATGAATAACAATAAATCCCGCTTTCCTGTTGCTGTTTCTGCAAACCGTTCCGCATTTACGCTTATAGAATTGCTGGTAGTTATTTCTATTATCGGCGTTTTGATGAGTTTGTTACTTCCGGCGGTAAACTCTGCCCGAGAAACGGCGCGTAAAATTCAATGTTCAAACAATATCAGGCAATTTGCCGTGGCAAGTTTAACTTACGTCGAAAAAAACGAAGTTTTTCCTCCTGCTCTGGTACCTACAGATAAAAAAGGACAATACGAAAATATTAACGCCTGTACTTACAGTAATCAGCGTGAAAATTGGGTTATTCTTACCTTGCCGATGCTGGATCAAAGCGTTTTATACGATGAAATTATAGATTTGCTCAAAAGCGATACCACTAAATCCATTTCAGAGAATAACTTAAAATCCAGTTCTGGTAAAACAACCTATACCAAGATGGACGAATTGCGATCTCGTGAAATCAATACTTTTTTATGTCCTTCGGACACCAATAATCGAACGCCTTTTGTAGATAGTACAGGATCAAAGTGGGGCAGAATTAATTACGGAGCCAATATTGGACTTCAACTATGTACTTTAATGGGAAACCTGAGCTATTGGTCCGATCTTTCTCTTCGAGGAGTTATGGGCCCCCGTTTTACTATTACCCCGGAACAAATTTCCGATGGCGCGTCCAATACTATTTTATTTGCCGAGTTGCGTTCTGGATTAAATAATATGGATAGCCGCGGTACATGGGTGTTAGGCGGACCTGGTCCAAGCGCAATGTGTGCCAATGGTTCAATTCGAGGCGATGCAGCCGGACCGAACAACCTTCATGCGTATG
>CAYZMZ010000078.1:7447-9353 GCA_964479655.1 uncultured Planctomycetaceae bacterium | reverse complement strand
GATGTTCAGTTTTGCGGCGATATGAGTATAGATGTCAACGAAGCTGTCAGACTGGGAATGCCCTGTGATCACGGTCAGAAATCCAATACTCAAGCCGCTTGCCGAAGTCAGCATGTGGGTGGTGTCAATACCGCTTTTGCAGATGGAAGTGTTCACTGGATTTCAAACGATATTAGTATTCATAAATCGGTAGACCCCAATATCAAAGATTTTACGGTTGGGCAAAGTGCGACCCAGTATTCCGTTTGGGATTGTCTGTTACTTTCGGCAGACGGTAAAACAATTTCTGCTGATCAATACTAATAAACTGATACACCCGATTAACGTTTGTTCACAATTAATTTTGGGGCAAAACAATAACACGCAGAGGACGACAATATGAACAGGCAATTTGAAATAATTCAAAATCCGCAGCCGCGAAAAAATTTTTTCGGCTTTACGTTGGTAGAATTACTGGTAGTTATATCGATTATCGGTATGATGATGGGTATGCTTTTACCGGCGGTAAACTCGGCGCGGGCGGCAATGCGGAGAATGCAATGCAGCAATAACCTCAAGCAACTGTCTTTGGCGGTGCTGGGCTACGAACAGGTTCAGGAATTTTTACCTCCCGCTTGTTCTCCCTCAGGCGATCGTAAAAAGGTTCCCAATAAAACAACCAATTTGGAGGCAATGACGCCTTATAATCAGCGAGAGAATTGGGTTATCAACATTCTTCCCAATTTGGATCAGCTGACATTATACCGGGAAATTCAAGACTTATTAACCAAGTCGCCAACCAGTTCAATGTCGGAATTAACCGGAAAGGCGTCTTCGGGTTCGACAATCGAATCTATCCGGGGGCGTCAGCTGGCCAGTTTGCTTTGTCCTTCAGATACCAACAACCGTTTACAGTTTATCGATAGTAAATCAGGCGCGTGGGGACGGCTAAACTATGCGGCTAACATGGGAATTAACGATGCGGTAAATATGAGCAATCATACCTGGTGGAGCAAGCCGAACGCCCGCGGGGTTATGGCGCCGCGATTTAGTCTTCGAGTTTCCGATATTAAAGACGGAGCCTCTAATACCATTTTACTGGGAGAAATTCGGACTGGATTGAACAGTGCGGATAACCGCGGAGTTTGGGCTTTAGGCGGAGCGGGAACCAGTGCGACTGCCCGTAACGGCTATTTTGGCGGCGAGGCAAACGGTCCCAACGCGGCTGATGCGACCATTGCAAATCTGGGAGATCAGGTTTTTAATTGCAGTGATTCGGCTTTGGGGGTTGATGCGAAGGAAAGAACCCGTTTGGGAATGCCTTGCAAAGACGGGGCTACAACCAATATTCAAGCAGGAAACCGGAGTCTTCATACAGGCGGAATTAACGTAGCTTTTGCAGATGGAAGCACGCATTGGATTTCCAACAGTATTTCGCTTAGCTCCTCAACCTGTGATAGTATCGACCAAGTGGATACCTTTTACGATTTAGGCGTATGGGACAGAATCATTTTATCCTTTGACGGGCAGACGGTCGATGCGGAAAGTCTGTAAGACGGTTCGGTTATTCAAAAAATATATATAAAAGGGCACGGTGTATATAATTGGAGTTTAGATATTATGACTGATCAAATCGAAGCGATTATCCGTAACGTTGTCAAGTTGTATCCCGGTTCTCCTTGAAGTTTCCCGGTTTATATTACCATAACTCCCGATCGTTTTATTTTGTTCTAATCGGCAAAACAGGGGAGTTCGTTCTTCCTGCGGGGCGAAATTAAAACGGTTTGGATGGGAAAAAAACGTAGTTTTAGTACAAAATATCCTGGAGAGAAAATCCGGTTGATTATAGTATAGTAACAGGAGTTAAGTATGAAATATCACAATAAAGATTTCGCGATAAATAATTATTGCCGGGATCGTTTTGCCT
>CAYZMZ010000078.1:0-7437 GCA_964479655.1 uncultured Planctomycetaceae bacterium | reverse complement strand
TACCCTGATAGAATTACTGGTGGTCATTTCGATTATCGGGATTTTAGTCAGTATGCTTTTACCGGCAATCAATTCTGCACGGGAAGCGGCTCATAGAACTCAATGTTCCAACAACATTCGTCAGCTGGCGTTGGGTTGTTTGGAGTACGAGCAAAGCTGGCAAAAATTTCCCTGTGCGTGTACGTTTAACAATAAAAAAGCCCAAGACACTTTTGTGGAAAACGCGCCAGCCCCTGTTCCCAGTAATCAACGGGAAAACTGGCTAATTATGATTCTGGCTCATATAGACCAACAGGGATTGTACAACGATTTCATGGGGAAGTTTGAGGGGAATCTAACTGCTATATCCGATTCCTCTTTTAAGGATTTGCGTAACAAGGAGTTGGCGATTTTCAAATGTCCGTCAGATTCCAATAATCGAATTCCTTATTCCTTGGGCGGAAACTGGGGACGCGGGAATTACGGTGCTAATATGGGGCTTACCTTGGCTGATTTTTTAGGACATCGTACCTGGTGGATGAATACAGGGGTGCGTGGTATTATGGGCCCCCGACAAACTCTGTCGCCTGCTGAAATTATCGACGGCGCGTCCAATACGATTCTTATTGGTGAATTACGCGCCGGGCTTACTTCTACCGATTGCCGGGGTACATGGGCTTTAGGCGGAGCCGGAACCAGCGGTACGTGCCGTAACGGTTATATATGCGGGGACGATAACGGTCCCAATTATATGCACATAGGTTCAGATGATATATATAATTGTACCAGTGCGGGAATGGGCATGTCGTCTACCGATCGACTTCGTTTGAAAATGCCCTGCGGTGAGGGGACGTCTGCCAATCGTCAGGCTACGTACCGAAGTCAGCATGTCGGCGGGATTACGGTCGCCTTTGCCGATGCGTCTACCCATTGGATTTCCGACAGTATCAGTGTTTCGTACAACAATATTAACGACGATCCTACCATCGCGGCTAAATATACCGATTTTTCTGTTTGGGATTGTCTAAACCTTTCAGCTGATGGTAAATCCATCGATAATGCAGATTATTAACAGGAGTTAAGAACATGAAATATTGTACATTTAATAAAGTTGAGATGAATAATTCTCAATTCCATCGGTATGGTTTTACCCTGGTTGAATTGCTGGTTGTAATTTCGATTATCGGCGTTTTAATGGGGTTGCTTATTCCGGCGGTCAATTCTGCCAGAGCGGTCGCTCGCAGAATGCAGTGTGGTAATAATCTAAAGAACTTTGCTTTAGCGTGTATTTCCTACGAAAGCGCATATAAATATCTTCCCCCAGCTACGGTTCCGGTAAAGACTTCCGCCACGGAATCTTTAACTACCGAACCTCCGGCTCCGTTGTATAATAATCAGCGTGAAAATTGGATTATTCTTATTCTTCCTCAAATGGATCAGGCACCGTTATACGATGAAATCAACGATTTGCTTAAAAAGGAACCGACCAAGGCCATTTCCGAAAATTTGACCGTTGCGTTTTCGGGCAAATCGAGTCCTACCCCGATGAGCGAATTGCGAAAACGAGAAATCAGCTCGTTTAAATGTCCTTCTGATTTGAACAATTCAATTTTATATGAAGACGGCAGCAATTCCTGGGCACGCGGAAATTACGCGGCAAATATGGGCTTGGGAACCGCCTCTAAATCCGGCATGATGATTTGGTGGGCCAGCAGTAAAGTAAAAGGAACGATGGGATATCGAAACAGCGTTCGCATTTCAGATATAAAAGACGGAACCTCCAGCACGATTTTATGCGGAGAAATTTTATCTGGCGCGGCTACCAACGATCCGCGTGGAACCTGGATGTTAGGCGGAGCCGGACCGAGTGCGATTGCCGCCTGCGGGTCTGTTTTAGGAACCGATAAAGGTCCCAACGCGATTGCTGACGGCGATCAAATAGAAGGGTGCAGCAGTATTTTATCCGCATCTGAATTGGCAGAGATGAAAATGCCGTGTCAGTCCGGTTCCGGCGGAAACAATCAGGCAACTTTCCGCAGCATGCACTCGGGAGGAGTTAACGTTGCTTTTGCAGATGGAAGTACGCATTGGATAACCGATAATATCGACGTTGGTACCCAGAAAATCGGCGAAACGCTTTCGACAATCAACAGCAATCAAAACCTGTCCCTGTGGGACTGCCTGTTATTATCCTCAGACGGAAAGTCTATTTCCCTGGATAACCTGTAAGAGATTGATAAATTCTTTCCTCCTGAATGTACTTGAACGTACTAACAGGAGGATGGATTATTAGCCGCTTTATTTTCAGGTGTACAAAAACTCAAATCGATTATGCAGTTAATTCATATAACCGATCCTCATGACAGCAGAATCGCTCCGTATTCAGATATAAAAGAGCGAACTTTGCGTGGTGAAAATATGTTTATTGCCGAGGGAGAACTGGTTGTCCAGCGGCTGGCTGAAAGTCATTATAAAATTCAGTCTGTATTTGTAGATGAAAGCCGGCTATCGGTTTGGGAATCGATTGCCGCTCAATTTTGCCGCGAAAACGTGCTAGTTTACGTGTCTTCAACCTCCGATATGCGTTCTATTGTCGGGTACGATTTCCATTTAGGCATGATGGCTGCCGGTGTTCGGGAGGAAGAAACCGATATAGACCTGCTTCTCAACCCGTCTTTTAGCCGATTGGTTTGTTTACCAGCTTGCGTTAAGCCGGATAATTTAGGGTCTGTTTTTCGTTCCAGTGCTGCTTTGGGCGTAGACGGGATTTTACTGGGCGTTCAATCCTGTGATCCGTTAGGCAGACGCTCGCTGAGAACCAGTATGGCGGCCACGTTAAAAATCCCTTGGGTTAGACGAACGGACGTTCTTGTTCCCTTAGCTCATTTACAGAAACAGGGATACCAGTTAGTCGGTACGGTTTTAAGGGATGACGCCGAAAATCTGAATCAGTTTGTCTGGCCCGAAAAAACGGTTTTATTGATGGGCAATGAGTATTCCGGTTTGGATGAAAACTTAATTCAAATTTGTGATCATTTGATTACCATTCCAATGAGCAATAACGTTGATTCGTTAAATTTAGGCGTTTCGACGGGCATTTTTTTATATTCGTTTTTACGGAATGGCTTGAAATAATACCATGATAAAATCAATCGCAATAATCGGAGTTGGATTGCTGGGCGGGTCTTTGGGAAAGGCGATTTTAAAGCGGAATGAGAATCAATCGGTAATAGGGATTGATGTTGATAAAACGAATTTGGAAACTGCGCTTCGCGTGGGCGCGATTTCCTCTGCCATGGATTTTCAGACAGGGGTATCTCAGGCGGATTTAATCGTTCTGGCTACGCCGCTGGGAATTATGCCGAAGTTGATTATTGATTCCGCTCAACTTAACACCCGGCACGCCTTGATTACCGATTTAGGCAGCGTGAAATCGCCGTTGGTCAAGCAGTTTGAAAGGGACAAATTGCCCAACGGGTGCCGATACGTCGGCTCGCACCCGATGGCGGGCAAGGAGGTTTCTGGAGCGCAATTTTCAGACGCGGATTTATTTGTCGACAACACGGTTGTTATTACTCCGTCGGAGAATCAGATTAATTCGCCCGATGTAGAAACGTTGATTCAATTTTGGAAGTCGGTTTCAGCCAAGCCGATAGTACTTTCTGCGGTTGAACATGACGAAATTGTATCGCAGACGAGCCATTTACCGCACGTTATTTCCGTTGCTTTGATGAATACCATTCAGGCGCAAAACGGAATTTTAACGGGAACGGGATTTCAATCTGTTAGCCGCTTGGCTTCCGGTTCGATTGCTGTTTGGAGAGACATTCTGCGGGAAAATAAAGAAAATGTTGTACATCAGATAGATATGTACATTGAATCTTTAACACGGATTAAATTCGCATTGGAAAACGACAGCGAATCGGAATTATCCGCTTTGTTACAGCAGGCGCATGATAAAAAACGGCAGATTTCGAGGTCTTGAAGAATTATTTACAATAAAAAAGGACTTACTACCCGCAAGTAAATAAGTCCTTATTAATTGATATTAATCTATTATATTGATTAGATAATTAGTTATTTCCACGACGTCCGCCACGGAAACCGCCGGTACGCGGACGAGCTTCTCGTTCACGAGCCTGATTGACGGTCAGTTTACGACCATTGAGTTCGAATCCGTTCAGCGCGTTGATAGCAGCGTTGGCAGCGTCGTCGGCATTCATTTCGACGAAACCAAAACCCTTGGAACGACCGGTTTCCTGTTCGGTAATAACGCGAGCGAAGTTAACTTCACCGTATTGTTCGAAAAGACCGCGAAGATCAGCGTCCGCAACGCCATAGGGAAGATTACCTACGTAAATATTCATAATTCAAAAAACCTTTCTTTCGCCGTGATGCAGATGCCTTCAGTGGAATTCGTCTAAAAAACTATCTAAAATACCAGTCGCAAATTTGAATAACAACTCAAACTATTTTGATTTACCAATTTTATTACCGATTCTTTATCTGTTTATAACAGGAAAGAATAAGTAAATAAAAATCAGACAATAAATCGCCAGGAAACATTGACGTGATCAGCCGCCCCGAAAGGAAGCAACTCTACAATTACCAAATGATCTCAAAGATGATTACGGCGATAATCGCTCTTGGAGATATCCGTCTTAAAAAAATTCGCGGGGACGGACCGCCGCCGATTGAACACAGAATTATCTAAATAATTCACCAATCGGATATAATTATACCCATCTCAAGAAATATTGCTAGACTAAATAGCAACTATTTTGGATTTTCCAGCAAAATAGTTGAATTATTTTCTATATTTTCTCTTCCAAATGGACGATTGTAACCAATAGAGCGATTGTAGCGGAAGTTACAAATATAATAATTTTGCGGATTTTCTCGACGCTCGACCGTAAGTTTGCGGAAAATCCTTGACCATTACGTTATTTTTATTCCAAATTTTGGAGTTTTTCCATGCGTCGAAACAGTATAAATGCGGTGTTTAACCTGAGTTTAATCGTTACTGTCCTTATTATATTAACTAACAAGGGCGTAACAGAACAGCCGATTCGTCAGGATTTTCAGCTTCAAATGGCGGCTTATTCAATATTGGAAACCGATTCCCCGATTTCACAGCAGAATCAATCTAATATGGCTAATCCGCCTCAAGCCGCTCCCAATCCGGGGGAATCTGCTCCTGTTTCAGCGGTAAATCCGCCCGTTGCGGCAATAATGAATCCGCCTGTCAGTACCCCTGTTGCGACGGAAAAAGTCGTGCCAGTCAAGACTAAATCGGGTAAAATCTCCTTGAATTTAACGAAACAGCAAGAGGAATCTCCGCAAACGCTGAGCGCGCCGGTAGAAAATCCAAAAGAGGTAAAGCAAGCGGTTGCTGCTGTTGAAAAGCAGGAACCTCGGCATATTCCCGCTTTGCTAACTAAAAATTCGTTTTCTTTTCCGACGTCTCCTGCTGTAGAAAGCGGCGTGGCGACTGTAAAAGAACCTGTAAAAGAAATAAAACAACCGAAAACTTCGGTAGAAGAATCGTCCGAATCTAGTCCGTCAACCGAGCCGGTTAAAGACGAATCTTTGATGATCGATAATTTGGACTTGCCGACAGTCGAAACCGCTCAAGCTCCGGTTACAACAGATAAAACTCCGTCAGCTGACCAAAATGCCGCTGTAGAGGAATCAAAATTGGAATCGTTGCCTGAACTACCGACTGAACTACCGACTGAATTGCCGACCGAATTGCCGACTGAAATCGCGACGGAGAGTACTCCGACAGAAAGTCTTGCTGAAAGTGCTGTTGAAAAGACGGCTGAGGCGACTTCGGCTGCGCAAACAACCGATCAGGAGGTTGTTTCCAGCGAACCGATTACCGATGCCGCTCAATCGCTCGGTTTTGAACCGATTCAAGCAGAACAATCGTCTGAGAGTAAGACGAATAAGGAATCTGATAAATCCGAATTTACTCCTGTCGATACTCGTATGGTTGATATTATTGATCAAGCTGAACAGAATGAAACGTCTGATGAATCGTTGGATTCCAAGTCGATTGAAAACACAACGCCGTCTACCGGTTTGTCGCCCGATAAAAAACTGACCTTTAATCCGTTTGCAAACGATCAGTCAAATAAAGAATCGAAACCTGATTCTGTAAATGGAGTTGTCGTTCAGGCTGCTGGATTTAACGGAATTGTTCCGGGTAAATCAACGATTAACAACGTCATCGAAAAATGGGGTAAACCGTCCAATTCGATGGAAAATGGTGCGATGACCATGCACCAATATTTACGTGGAGAAAAAGACAGTATATCAGAAATTCAAATCGTTTATCAAAATTATACCGTAACAACGATTTTAGTTCAATTCCGCAATCCGGTATTGGAATCGGATTTATCGCGTAAACTGCATTTGTCGACGCTGATTCCTGCGCAGGTATCCAATCCCGAACAAAAGGTGCTTGGACAAGTGTATCCTGAACGGGGCATTTCGTTTGCCTTTGCCGATTCGTCCAGTTCAGATCGGATTACCGTTGAACGTTTGATTCTGGAAGATATTATGGAAGAGCCGTTTGCCTTGCGAGGTGAAGCGCGGCTGGAATCCAATCCGCAGCAAGCCTTTGAAGATTTGCAATATACGCTTCAGCTGGACCGAAATCACGCGGGAGCGCATTGGCTTTTAGGACGCTATTTTGCGACAGCCGGTCAGTTGGATAAGGCGATTGAACATTTGAACAAGGCGATTGCTTACGATGATAAACAACCTCGTTATTTGATAACCCTGGCGCAGGTTCAAGGACAGATCGGCGATACGTCTGCCGCTATTAAAACGGCGGAGAAAGCGATCAATCTGGCTTCCTCCGAACAGAACAAACGTGAACATTTGGCGGCGGCTGGCTGGCAGTTAAAAGGCGATCTGGCAGCAAGCGAAAAAACTCCTGATTACGCTCAGGCGTTTGAATATCATAACAAGGCTATCGCGTTGGCTCAAGGCGTCAAAGACAGTTCCGTGCCTGTTGTTACGGTTAGTGCGTATCAAACTTTAGTCGAATCGCATTTGGGAGCGGCTCACGATATTGCGTGGGGAAATTGGAATCAAAAATCTGCCGCCGTTGTACGTTGGATTCGTCAAGCCGAAAAATTCAACGATACCTACGTTGCGGTGAAAAAGATGGATAAAAAGCAGGAAATTGAACAACGGCTTCATGTTGCCATGCGAGCGTTATCCGCCTGCGCGGGAGTTGGAAAACAAATCGATCCCACCGATTGGGTGAAACAGGTTGCAACGTATGGCGATCAGCTTAAACAGTTCAGTCAAAGTGAATCGGAAAAAGAAAAACTGAATTGGAATGTTGGCATGGCGATTTATGATGCTGTACAGATTTATCAGTCTCGCGGGGAAGAGGACATGGCTATTGAGTTTGGCAAGAAAGCGGTTGAATGTCTGGAAGCG
>CAYZMZ010000077.1:6468-10477 GCA_964479655.1 uncultured Planctomycetaceae bacterium | reverse complement strand
CGCAGGACGCCATGGTTAATTTAACATCGCAGCCGGGAATACAGAAGAACTTTTCTTCTCCGTTTCGACGCATGGAAACCAGAGAAATTCCGACGATAATACCGGCATGCTGTTCCTTGCGCGGATCGAAAATACGAACGTTTTCCGGCTGACGGAATTGATTAAACGGATCGTTGACCGCGCTGCCCGACGCGTCTTTTTTGGGCGCGGTTACCGGATCGTCATTGTTTTGATGGGGATCAGCAGGTAAATCCGGCAAGTCGATCAAACCATCGCCCGATTTCTCTGCCGATTTTTCTGCCGATTTATCGCCCGTTTTCTGAGCAGTGATAGCAGAATTAGCCGATATAGCAGCAGGATTATCTCCCGTTTTTTGTATGTCCGAATCCGGTTGGGAGTTCGGACTGATTTTATCCGAATTTCCATTTCCTGATTTTTCGTCTGCGGAGTTTTTAATTTTATCCAGTTGCTCCGCTGGATTTTGAATCTTTTCGCGAATTACCTCCGGCGGGGGCGGCATAGTTCGGCGATACGCCCATCCCGCTTGCGCTAAAAAAGGACGCTCGTTGCTGCCTTGCGGCGATTTTTCGTAGCCGTTTTCCCGCAACTCAAAACTGAGCTTGTTTCGATTTGACGGATGCTGAAAGTATTTCCCAAAATCCTTTGTCTCGTTTTCTCCGTTGGGATCAATTCCGATTACGCATACCTGTTGGGAAAACCAGTTTCCGTTAATCTGATAGGTAAGCAGTCCAATCGTTTGGCAGATCGGCGTAAGAGAAGCGATTTTATCGCCGCAAATTTGCCGGATTTTATCCATGTGGGCCTGCGCGTCGGGAAATCCGCTTGTACTGCGTCCTTCCAGGGTTACATCGGAAAGAACGCCGTGCATACGACTTTGCATTTCTTTTGAAAATCCCGTCATAACCCCGTTGACAATAATCATCGTTCCCACTCCAAGCATTACGCAAAAAATGGTAAACAAGAGTATTCCACGAGTCCGTAAATAACGCAGACACAGTTTGAGTTTATACATATCAATTACGAGGCAATTACGGGTTAATTTCTGGTTTTAACAGCGGGAAAAGGATAATATCGCGGATAGACTGCGAGTTGGTCAGGAGCATAACAAGTCGATCTATTCCGATTCCCAGTCCGCCGGCGGGAGGCATTCCGTTGCGCAGGGCGCGAATAAAATCGTTGTCCATTTTTGCCATTGATTCTTCTTCCGGCAGACCTTCCAGCTGGCTGGAAAACAGCTTTTCCTGTAAGTCGGGATCGTTTAATTCGGTATAGGCGTTTGCCAGTTCCATTCCTTTGACAAACATTTCGAATCGTTCAGCAATATTCGGATTTTCACGATTTCGTTTTGTCAACGGGCAGATTGAGGCGGGGTAATCGTAAACAAACGTCGGCTGCTCCAAAGTCGATTCTACTTTTTCCTCAAATACCTCGTTGAGAATAACGTCTGGATGCTTGCCTGCGGTTTCCAATCCAATCGATTTGGCGTAGGCGGCCATCGCGGCGTTGTCATGCGGGTCTACGCCCGTATTTTCCGCAACTAAATCGTAGTATTTTCTTCGAGCGAACGGCGGAGTAAAGTTTAACTCGCCGTCTTTCCAAGGCAGAATAAAACTTTGTCCGGTCGCTTTGATCGCGTTGACAATCAGTTTTTCGGTTAAATCCATCATAGATTCATAATTACCGTAAGCCTGATAGATTTCGGTCAGCGTAAACTCGGGATTGTGCCGAATATCAATACCTTCGTTTCGATAAACGCGTCCGATTTCGTATACCCGTTCCATACCGCCGACTAGCAATCGTTTCAGATGTAATTCCAGAGCAATTCGCAGGTATAAATCGATGTCCAAGGCGTTATGATGGGTAACAAACGGCTTGGCGGCGGCGCCTCCGGCGATAGCATGAAGCGTAGGACCTTCGACTTCGGTAAATCCTTCTTCGTCCAATGTTTGACGAAGCGATTTGAGAATCGCGCTGCGGCGTAAAAATCGGTCCATCGTTCCTTCTCCGTACGCTAAATCAACGTATCGTTGACGCTGGCATAGTTCGGGATCGGTTAATCCGTGGAACTTTTCCGGCGGCGGGGTCAGGCATTTGGTTAAAAAGGTCAGCTTGGACGCAAAAATCGTCAGTTCGCCCGTACGAGTTTTGACAAATTCGCCCTCGACGGCAATTAAATCGCCCAAATCAAGGCATTTGGCAACCAAAAAGTTTTCTTCCCCAATTTGTGATTTGCCGATCATAACCTGAATCATACCGGTTTTATCGCGGATATTCATCCAGATTACTTTTCCTGAAGGACGCATGAGAATAATTCTTCCCGCCGCGCAGACTTGCGGTCCGGAATATTGTGAAGGCTTTCCCTCTTCTTCGGCGGGAATTTCTTTTATTTCCGCTTCGCGGGCGCGAATTGAACCGATTGACTTCGCTCCGTCAAAGCGTTGTCCCCACGGGTCAATCCCCATTTCTTCCAATTTATGCAATTTCTCACGTCGAGCCGCTTCTAATGCCGCAGCTCCGGTTACTTGTTCGGTTTTTGCCATAATAATTCTTTCAGCGGAGTGAATCAATACTCGTTTTTAAACTTATTGAATTTAACTTAATAATACAGTCCCCCTATTGTAGCAAATTTAGCCGTTCGGTCAATGCCAGTTTGACAAACTAAATAAGACGGAAAATATTCCGCCTTCTCAGGATTTTTGTGGATTCGTCGGGGATTTTGTCGAGAATTTCCGGGGCGTTATTGGGGATTTCTGGGAATTGACGGGAATTTATCGAGGCTTTCCGGCTGAATCGTCCCGATTTTCCGGCGGATTTGTCGGGAATTTTCTGCTGAATTATCAGATTTTTATACGATGCTTTGTAGTTTTTTAGTCCAATACCAAACAAAAAGAAGCGGAAAAATTCCAAAAAAGCCGAACGAGCAGTCGATCAATCGCCATAAAATCGGGATTTCCCGGATTTCTCCGCAGATAAATGCGGTGGGAAAGACCAGCAAACAGCAAATCATTCCGAAATAAACGACCCAAATATTACGAACGGGGTCGATAAAAGGCCCGATAAAGGCAATCGCGATAACCAGATGGGAAAAAGCCAGCCAGTCGGTACCGTAGGCCATAAAGGGAAAATGGACGGAATTGTAATTAAGTCCATCGTATATATAATTCAACCAATATGCAACGCCGGGAAATGAATTGGCGATTTCCGTTTGGGAACCGAACCAGGAAACCAGCAGCCGCAATTCGGATTTCAGCGGAAAGGCGGTTATTCCGCTCAATGCCAAAGCGAACATAAAGAAAAGTAGTATCGCCCGAATTCGGAATAAAAGTTTTTCTTTCATAAAACGGGGGGACTCCTGCGATAAATTAGAGTATAATTTCGTTTGAACAGGCTTTGTAATGAGCTAATTCACAGTTAAAATTACGCCCTAAAATTTTACGGTGAGTTTGCAATACTTGAACTTCGGTATTGTTGTTTTCCGAAATATGCCCTAAAACAATCCGTTTTAGCCGTCCTCCTGATTTGGCTAGCAGCTGCGCGGTTTCTTCGTTGGATAAATGTCCACGCATTCCGCGAATACGCTGTTTTAAGTCTTCGGGATAATCGCCGTATTTGAGCATAATAGGGTCGTAGTTGCTTTCCAGCAAAACGCCGTCTAAAGACGCGATAACATCGGGCAGACAGGGGAATACGTGCCCCAAATCGGTGCAAATACCGAATCGGCTTTTGCCGTTATCCGCCAGAAAACAAACCCCGTCCGCTGCATCATGCGGGGTTTGAACGGTTTCTATACGCAAATTTTCAAATTGAATCGTTTCTCCAGAGGTAAAATAATTTACGGGGGATACGTCCCCCAAACGGGATTTTATGGCATGATACGTTTTTTGCGTTGTCCAAAGCGGAATTCCAAATTTACGGTTGAAAACGCCCGCCGTCGAAACGTGGTCTATATGATCATTATGGTTAGATATAAAATCGCACCATTTCACCG
>CAYZMZ010000077.1:0-6455 GCA_964479655.1 uncultured Planctomycetaceae bacterium | reverse complement strand
ACGTTCCTGCGCTATTTTACCGCTGATTCCCGCATCAAACAGCAATCGTACGTTACCCGTTTCCAGGTAAATGCAATTTCCTTTGCTTCCCGATTGTAAGGCGATTATTTTCATGATATAAACTAGTTTACTTCCAGGTTCGCTCGATAAACGTTGTATCGCCCTTGGCTTCGATAAAAGTAGGGTGAGTAAGAATATCCAAGTCGCGAGGAATTGTTGTTTTTACTCCCTGAACGTTAAGCTCTCTTAACGCCCGAATCATACGGCGGATAGCTTCTTCCCGCGTTGCTCCGGTAGCCAAAAGTTTACCGATCATAGAATCATAATGCGGCGAAACCGTATAACCTGAATGAACATGCGAATCCCAGCGAACGCCGTATCCTCCCGGCGGAAACAGGTGGGTAATTGTTCCCGGAGACGGTCTGAAATTAGCGGCGGGGTCTTCCGCATTGATTCGGCATTCGATAACCGCGCCGTTCGGTTTAATATCCTTTTGCTTAAACGGCAGTTTTTCTCCGGCGGCAACCATAATTTGCGTTTTAATCAAATCGATTCCCGTAAGCATTTCTGTCACGGTATGCTCAACCTGAATTCGGGCGTTGAGTTCGATAAAATAGAACTCTCCTGATTTATCGACGATAAATTCTATGGTACCGGCGTTGGTATATCCAGCCGATTTAACCAGTCTGACAGCCGCTTCGCACATCGCTTTTCGGGTGTCTTGAGAAATATGCGGAGAGGGACTTTCCTCAATTAATTTTTGATGCCGACGCTGCATAGTACAATCTCGTTCGTACAGATGAACTACGTTTCCGAAATTATCGGCGATAAGCTGTACTTCCACATGACGGGGATTTTCGATGTATTTTTCTATATAAACGTCGCCGTTTCCAAAGGCGGCCGCCGCCTCCGTTCGGGCTTGATTGAATCCGGTTTTAAGCTGTTCGTCATCTCGGGCAACTCTCATACCGCGTCCGCCTCCGCCGGCGGTTGCTTTGATAAGAACCGGATAGCCAAACTTGCGGGCGATTTTTAACGCCTCGGCTTCGTCGGCAATAAGCCCGTCGCTGCCCGGAACGGTAGGAACGTCTGCCTGACGCGCAATTTGCCGAGCGGTGTTTTTATCACCCAGTTTAGCCATCGCTTCGTGAGTTGGACCGATAAATTCAAACTTGCAAGAACGGCATATTTCAGCAAAATGCGCGTTTTCTGCAAGGAATCCGTATCCGGGATGAATCGCCTGAACGTTGCTAATTTCTGCGGTAGAAATTATGCGGTCTATTTTCAGATAGCTGTCAGCCGCTCTTGCCGGACCGATGCAGTAGGCTTCGTCGGCTTGCTGCAGATATTCCGCTCCTTTGTCTGCCTGACTGTAAACGGCAGCGGAACGAATACCCATATCTCGGCAGGCGCGGAATATGCGTAAAGCGATTTCACCTCGATTGGCGACCAGTATTTTATCAAACATGAAAACTATCCTCGCGTATCGATTTTGAATAACGGTTGATTATATTCTACCGGCGCTCCGTTTTCCACTAAAACGGCCAATACTTTGCCGGGTACGTCAACGAGAATCTGATTGAAAACTTTCATCGCCTCGATAATACAGGCGGTTTTTCCCTCGACGGCAATATCTCCAACCTTTAGATAGGCGGGAGCTTGAGGATCTGAGGACGTATAAAACGTACCGACCATCGGACTGTTGATCGTTTTTATAGCCGGATCGTCGGCAGCGTCGGCTGCGGGCGCGGCTTGAGCGGCTGCCGCAGGAACCGGCGCGGCGGGAATCGGCGCGGGAATATACGTAGGGGGAGCAACGGCAAACTCGCCTGCACCTCGTTTGAGCTTCAACTGAACATCGCCTTGCTGAATTTCCATTTCGTTGAGTTCATAATGCTTCATCAGAGAGAGCAGACGACGCAGATTCTCCGCGTCAAACATGTTTTCCGGAGGATTGGACATTCAAAAAATCTCCTGTTTATATTTTAATTAAAAATCATATCTTCCAATTGACTTGATAGCGCACTGGTTAGAACCTCGCACCCGTCTTTGGTTACCAGAATATCGTCTTCTATACGAATACCGCCCCATGATTCCAGGTAAATGCCCGGCTCGACGGTTAAAACCATGCCTGGCTTGAGGATCGTTTCGTCCTTGACGGCAAAAGAAGGGGATTCGTGAATATCCAATCCCACGCTATGCCCTAATCCGTGTCCGAAATTTTTCCCGTAGCCAGCTTTGTTGATTACATCACGCGCGATACTATCGATCGTATTGCAGGCGACATCGGGCTTTATGGCTGCAATAGCCGCCTGCTGAGCCTCGCGAACGATACCGTATATTTTCTTGAATTTTGGAGTGAGCTTGCCGGTAACTGCGGTTCGGGTGAAGTCTGACTTATACCCGCCGACATCGGCGCCCCAGTCGATAAGCAGTAAATCGGATTCGTCCACCCGGGCGTTGCCTGGAACGGCGTGGGGCAGGGCGGCTCGGGAGCCAACTCCGACAATTGTATGAAAGCCCAAGTCTGTAGCTCCCATTTTACGCATTTGATATTCCAGCTCTACCGCGATTTCGCGTTCTAACATGGACGGAAGCAAGCCTGCCATGATAGTTTTATACGCCTTTTGGGCGATGTAAACCGCCTGTCGAATTTGACTGATCTCGAATTTATCTTTGATACTGCGAAGCTGTTCTACCAAGCCCTTGACGGGGACAACTTCAATATTTTTTGTTTGAAATTTAGTTTGGCAATCCAAAAATTCCTGGTACGACATGCCATCGCTTTCGATTCCCAAGCGGAAGGTACCGCGATGCTGTTGATCGGTTATTTCCCGTTCTGCCATCGATTGCAGACTGGTTTTCGCGTTGCGAATCCGGGCTGGAATTTCGGGTGCTTCTTCGTAAAGCTGAATTGTATAACGAGAATCGCTCAGCAAAGCGGCTGATTCAGGAAAGACTAATAAATAGGTGCTATCTCCGGTAAATCCTGATAGATACGTTACGTTTGTCGGCTTAACAACCAGCAAACCATCCAGCTTTTGCGTGCTGGAGGTAATCATTTTTTGTAGTTTTGTAACTCGACTGACGGTAAATTCAGACATGATAAAATAATATATTCTGCTTTCTGCGTTTATTTATTGGCGAAACACAATCTAACATGTAGTCCGTATTATACCATATTTTCCAAAACAAGCAAGACGGATTTCAAATGTTGATTTTATAAAATGATACGCAACTTTATTCTGCTTTTGGGAATTGAAAAATGGCGGCTGTTAGACGACTGGAGCTTTCCAAAAAACAACAAGAAAAATTTTTTCCGTTCGCTTGTTGACAAATTTATAAAAGTAAATATAATTAGTTAAATAACTAATATTGGCAAATATTTTGGCGATATTTGTATTAGGTTATAAAAGTTAATTTAAGGAGTTTGCCAGATGAAATTTCAATTTTCACGTTTTTTATTTTATTCGATTATATTGCTGGTAATCGGAATGATGAATTGGAGAATTGCACCTGTTTGTAAGGCGCAGGACAACGGCACAACGTCGGTCAAGGGCAAGGAAATGCGCATGATTTGGGAACGCAATCCGGCAGGTCGATTTCCGGGGGCGTGGGATAAAACGATTAAGTCGTTGTCTGACTGCGGAGTCAACGCCGTTTTGCCTTTGATGGGGAATGCAGGGCACGCCAGTTACGCCAGTAACGTTGTGCCGCGAGATAAAGGCGTTGACAGTAACTCCGATTTTCTGAAAGAAGCAATTATTGCCGGTAAAAAGTACGGTGTTGAAGTCCATGTTTGGGAAGTGGCCTATAAATGCAACGGAGCCTCAGAAGAATTTATTAATCAAATGCGCCTGGAAGGGCGATTGCAGAAGTCTTTGAAAGGAGAAGACAGTACATGGCTTTGTCCTTCAGACCCGAGAAATGTGGAATATGAACTCCGTATTTTTTCGGAATTGGCGCGTAATTATGAGCTTGACGGAATCCAAATGGATTACATTCGCTATGAAAATGCAAACCATTGTTTTTGCGATGGCTGTAAAGAACGATTTGCTCAATATCTCCTCCAGACGTCTAATTTGCCTCTGACAAACTGGCCTCAATGCGTTCGATCCGATGAGAAAATCAAGGAACTATGGGACACATGGCGTCGAGATCAGGTTACGAATTTGGTTCGGCAAATTCATAAGGCAGTTAAAGCGATTCGCCCGAACATAAAGCTGTCTGCGGCTGTTTTTGCTTGTACGGAAGATACGTATATCCCCGTCCGTTACAAACGAGGACAAGACTGGCTGTTGTGGAGTGAGGAAAAGCTGATAGACTTTGCTACACCGATGAATTATTTTAATAAATGTGAAGATTTCCAGAAAGTTATTTCAGAGGAAAAGAAATTGGTTAATGGCGTGGTGCCGATTTATCCGGGAATTGGCATTTACTCTTCGCGGTCTGAACTTTCTGCCCCGCAGGCTCAGGAGCAGATTCAGGCAGTTCGCGCTCTCAATTTGGGTGGTTTTGCGTTGTACCAGCTTACCGATAAGACGCTAAGTCAGGTTCTGCCCAATGCACGGATAAACAAATAGAGCGGTTTTGTTCAATTCGATTTTGTTTGTGGCAGAACGGTTTGTAACTTAGAACAACCGTTGGTATTGATAGCCAATCGAATAGTATTGAATATAGTACAGGATAAATGTAGGGCACTTCTATTAAATGCTTTCAGTGACCAGCGGCGGAGTTTTTTTCGCCTGTAAAAGGGAGAAAAGACCCAATATTTGGCGATATGGGTGGTCTTTTCGACCTAAAACAGGCGGAAAAAAGAACCTGCTGGACGCGAAATTGATTTAATAGAAGTGCCCTGTATACTAAAAGCGCGAACTTTCCCGTTCGCGCTCTGTTTTTATACGTTTATCGGACGATACATTCAAAGCGAATGATTCCGCCTTCGCCGGGGGCAAGCGGCTGGTCGATTTCCCATCGTAAAACGAGCGATTCAGCGGTATTCGGCTCGACCATAAAGTTTCCTTTTTTGGAGCATTGAGCGGTTCCCTGCGCGTATTCCAGACGTCCGGTTAAGCTGTCCAAAATCGTTACGTTTCCAACCGGTTCGTCTCCGATATTATCAAAGCGGATAGTAAATTCAACGTGATCTCCGGGACGGGCAGAATCAACGCTGGCAATTTTAATAATTCGGACTTGCGGATTATTGGTTCCTTTGCTCATGGTATAAATAATTCCAGGGGATTCGTCCTGAACGGTCGCCATAACGCGCTGTTGATCGATTAACACCTGAGTTTGTCGGTTGTATTTCCAGACGCTGGCCCGACGAGCGGATTCAGCGAGCATCGCGTTTTCAGAGCGATCCATTTCTCCTGTTTTGATAACCTGAAGGCTTTCATACGCTTTGAACATATTGTCGATAGTCATCAATTGACGGCGATTGGATAGTTCGGAACCGCCGGCTTTGGCGGCAAACTGCTCGGCAGGCGTCTTGGATATACCTTGACCTACGCTGTAATGCTGCTTGCTTTGCATTTCGCCTACGTTTCGATCTTGCGAAGCGACCACGGTTTTATTTTCTACGCATACGATTGCATTGACCTGTTCGTTAATTCCCGCATTGGTCAGCTGACGAATGGAGCGGAATTTCGGAGCGTATATTTCCACCCGATTACTGGCGGCTACTTCGACTTTCCCGTCAATAGTATCAAAATGAACAATAGTATTTTCGGGTTTTAAACCGACGACAGTAAAATCGTTGTTGACTTTTACGCCCTGCGGACCGATTCCGCCATCTCCGATAAACTCGTCTTGAGGCCATTGACCGCCGTTGGCGGGAACGATTCCCGGCGGGGTCCAAGCGGAATTTTGATTGCTGTTGATTCCGCTAAACGAAACTGGATTGCCGGAAATAAATCGGGTTGAAGGAGCCGCGTTTGAAGCGGACGGCTGTACGGGAATTGCGGTCGAGGAATTATCCGGCTGTACAACAACGCCGGAGGGATATACTTGCGCGTTTGCCGCGCCGGGATTGACGTAGCCCGTTCCGCCTAACTGAGCGGCTGAAATATACTGCGCGTCTTCCGGGTTATCCAGAATAATCTGACCGTCTTCCGGCAATGCGTTTTCCTGATAGGCAACCTGATGTACTGTTTTGCGATTCGTGCGCGATTGTCCACTGAATTTGGGGACAGCCGGAGGCGGAAAATTTTTGATGTCCGAGGTATCTGCCTGATTTCCTATAACCGGATTCAAAGGAGCGGATTGCGGATATTCGGAGGTAATCGGCGGAAGGCGATGGACTTCTATCGGGGCTTCCGGCTCGGTGGAGGCGATATACGAAGCGGCGGTTTCTTTCGGCTGCGATTGAGGGGAAACCTCGTTTTTAGCTGAACCGCTGAAAATCGAACGTTTAACAGGCGCGTCGTTGGAAACGGTTTTATCTGACGTACTGCCGT
>CAYZMZ010000076.1:3401-10495 GCA_964479655.1 uncultured Planctomycetaceae bacterium | reverse complement strand
TTGAGTAATCGATACTGACTTATTAATGCGTGGGATTGGATTCGCCAGCCTTGAAAATAGGAAACGTCTGACCAGTATTGCAGACCGCCCATAGTAGGTACTGGAATTACCCAGGGAGCGGAAACGCGGTTGGCGGTTTCTTCGCCGGGACGTGAATTTTCTAACTCCCCCTGAGCAAAAGCCGTTTTATTTGTTATAATCAACAGCAGACATATTATAAAAATCATTTTATTCATAGTCTGATTATACTGAAAAAATTCAACTCCGGCAAGAGCAGTTTTCGCCTTGCCCCTATATTATTATGACGCAAACAGAATTAAAACCGGGTAAAATTGCGGCGGTAGACTTCGGAACCGTTCGCTTGGGCGTTGCGATTACCGACGCCGATCGTACGCTCGCCTCGCCCTACGAAAATATAACCCGTCGAACGGAAAAATTGGACGGCGAATGGTTTATTCAATTCGTTCAGGAAGAACGTATTGTACGATTTGTAGTCGGACTTCCGTTGTTTCCCAGCGGAGATGAGAGTCCGAAGTCGGCGCAAGCCCGTCAATTTGGCGACTGGCTGGAGAAGCTTACCGGAATTGAGGTCGTATATTACGACGAACGATACAGTTCCAAATTTGCGGACGAGTTGATGAAACAAGGCAAGCTGACCAAAAAGAAACAGCAAGCGCGTCGGGATATGCTTGCCGCATACGTTTTGCTGGCAAGCTATTTGGAATCGTTAGGTAAACAAACCGGCACGGCGGATACGGTAAATCAAGGTTTGGAATAGCCTTTCAGGGGAAAGGGGGATTCAAAGGCAACGTGCTGTTAAGATCAATTTTGAGGCAACGAGCGGCCGACCCAACAGGACGAAACGGCGCGGCAGTTCTGCCATCGGGAATCGACTGCTCAGTGAGGAGAACATCGAACTATTTCTTTTCAAGCATTTCGGAGCAAATATTATAGCATTGCCATTGCATGCGCGGCAGATGGAAACAGCCCTTGTAAATATTCCCCTTTTGGGTTGAGGAAATCGAACCGTCGCGGTGTAAATATCCGTACCAATCACCGTATTGTTTGTCGGCAAAGTGATCATAAGACCAGTTATGAACTTTGTCGTGCATGAGGGCGTATTTTTCCTCTCCGGTAACCTGGAAGGCGAGCAGGGTTGCGATAATCGCTTCGTTGTGATTCCACCAGAATTTCATGTCGTGCCAGTATTCGACAGAGGGCTTATTGTACACGTCGCGAAAATAGAATAGCCCGCCGTATTGATCATCCCAGCCGCGATTCCAAGACCAGTTGAGAATATCCAATCCGATTTTAATGTATTCCGGCTTATTGCGGATTTTTCCCTCGTTGATAATAAACCAGGAACCTTCAATCGCATGCCCCGGATTGAGTAATCTCCCGTCGCAGGAATCGATTATATCGCCGTTGGGAGCAACGCATTCCATCACACATTCCAAATCCGGCTTCATAAAATAATCATGAATAACGGCAATCGCGTCATCGATACGCTGGTCTGCATCTTTCAGACCGATGGAAACACGCAGTTGTTGCGCGGTAACAATATTAATCATATTTGTCGCCATTCCAATCATCGGACGAACATCGGTAAATTTAGGGGGCGTTGGCTGATGATTGGCGTAACGAAGATAGCATTTTTGAGCAATTTCGGCGGCTTCGGCAGACCCGGTAGCTCGCGCGTATTCGCCAAAAGAAACCGCTGCAAAAGATTCGCTGAACGCATAGCGGCGTTTGCGAATCGGAAGCCCCTGCCGTGTCGTTTGAAAGAACATTCGTCCATCTGAATCGAAGCCGTACTGTTTTAAAAAATCCAGCGTTTTTGCGCAGATTTCCAGCCATTGAGGGTTGGCTTGGAAGTTGTTGTACAAATGTCCCAGTACCCAGGCGAATCGTCCTTGCTGCCAGATTCCCTTGTCGGTATCGAAAACGTTTCCTTCTCTGTCCAAACACGTCATACAGCCGCCGTAAAGCGGGTCTACGGAATGAGTTATCCAGAACGGAAGCGTATTGTCAAGTAAATCTGAAAGGTAAAATTGTTGCAGTTGTTTTAATCGGTCTGTATTTAATAAGCTCATGGTATTGATTCCAAATTGGTAAATATATACAGGTGAATATAAGTTAGTTTAATAAAACATTATGCTGGTTCCGCTTGACTTTTTCCGGCTTGTAAAACAAAATCCAACCGTTTCGTTTCGCCTTATTCGGTAAAACAGGGAGTATTAATCCGTACGGCGGCAAAATCAAAACGGCGTCGATAGAAAAATCAAGTAGTAATAGCATGAAATTTTCAATCAAAAAATGTTACGAATTGAATTTTGGATTACTTCGAGTTTTTCAATTCTTTCCAAAATGTCTTTTTTCCCTTCCGCTGAAATGGATTTTAGCGGCAATCGCGGGTCGCCCATATCCAAGCAGTGAGCTTGCATGATAACTTTTCCCGCCGCAACGCCGCCGTATTGAACCAGAATATCGACAACTTGGCACACTTTGTGCATGTCCGCTTGAACTTCACGGAGTTTTCCTGCTTGCGTGTTTTGCGCGATTTGGATATACAGCGGAGCCATGTAATTAAACGTACTGCCGATAGCCGATTTCGCGCCCAAGGCAACGGCACCGGCGAAAAATTCATCTACGCCATACGGAATATCGAACTTGCCGTCTACGGCATACAGACAGTTTTGAAATTCGTATAAATCGGGACTGTTAAATTTGATTCCGACCATCTGGGGAAATTGTTTATCTGCCATTTCGAGGAATTGAACCATAGACAAATTAACACCTGACATACCGGTATGATAATAATAGAACGGAATCTCCGGGGCGAATTTGAGTGCTGCTTTGCAGTATTGAATGAGCATCTCAACGTTGGCCGGTTTGAAAAAATTCGGCGGAACAATCGATACCGCATCGCAACCGCTGGTTTGGGCGAACTGAGCCAGATTTTGGGCATCGGGCAGCGCCAACGCTCCGGTATGAGCAACGAGAAACAGTTTACCGCGCGCGGCTGAAGTCCATTGAGTGATTACCGCTTTTCGTTCTTCAACCGAACAGGAAATTCCTTCTCCGGTTGTACCGGAAATATAAACGCCGCGAACCCCCTGACTTATTAACAATTCTGCCTGAAGGGGAATCAGATCGTAATTTACGCTTCCGTCGGCTTTGAACGGGGTATGGACGGCTGCGATTAATCCAGATAGCTTTCTGTACATAATATTTTATTCCTTTCGATACTGGAGGGTTAGTCCCTGAATTTGATCAGCTCGAGGAGAGCCTGTAAATAACGAAACAATATATCCAACGACGATACAAGCCATCAATCCTGCAACGGCGTACAGGAGAAAATGCGGCTTGCAGGGGATTAACTGCGAATAAATCAAAATAATATTGACGATATAAGATGCAGACAGTCCGGCGACGGCTCCGATTCCATTTATTCGCGGAATAAAAATTCCCATCACAAATAAACCCGCCAGACCGCCGGTTAAAATTCCAATGACTTTTTGAAATTCCATAAACAGGGATTTTATATCCAAAGTTGCAATCAGCAACGCAAAGCCGATTGAAATTATGCCGAATATCAACGCGCTTATTTTTGCCATGCGAAACGCTTTTTGTTCGTCGTTGCAGAGGAATCGCCGATAGAAATCGGAGATAAAAGCCGTGGCTGCGGAGTTGAAATTGGCGGATAGGGTTGACATCGCAGCGGCGAAAATCGCGGCAATCAGTATTCCCGAGATTCCAGTCGGCATTTGAGAAACAATATAGGTTGGAAACACCGCGTCGTTTTGATACAGCGACCAGTCAAAATTCCCTGCGTTGGACTTATAATATGAATATAGACACGTTCCGATAAAATAGAATAAAGTTGAGCAGATGATAGACAGCAGTCCATTAAACCAGATCGAACGGGCGGCGGCTTTTTCGTCTTTTGTTGTCATGTACTTCTGTACAATAGTCTGATCTGACGTATAGGAACTTAAATTCGTAGCGAATCCGCCGATAAAGGTAATCCAAAAAACAGGTTCTGTCCAGCTGAAGCTAAAATCAAAGACGTGGAATTTATTATTGGCAACTGCGGTATCCCAGATACCTGTCAGACCGTTTTGCGTTCCGTTGATTAGTAAAACCAGAGCGATCAACGCGCCTGAAACCAGTACGATCGCCTGAATAAATTCCGACCAGATTACGGCGCTGACCCCGCCCATGGCAGAGTACAATACGGTTACCGTTCCAACTAAAAGGATCGAAACGTATAAATTCATTCCGATAATTACCGATAACGCCAGAGCTGGTAAATAGACGACAATCGCAGACCGGACGATCATAAACACGATAAAGGCGGCTGAGGCGAATACGCGGGAGAAAACATTAAATCTTTTTTCAAGATATTCGTAAGCCGAGGTAATTTGCAATCTCCGAAAAAACGGTAAATAGAACCAAATGACAATCGGAACCAGGAAAAAAATCGAAATTGTCATCGGATACAGGCACCAATTTGAACTGAACGTCATTGCAGGTACGGTCATAAAGGTAATCGAGGACAGCATGGCGGCAAAAATCGCTACGCCGGTAACCCACCAAGGAATTTTTCCTCCGCCTTTAAAGTAATCCGTAGTATTCTTATTTTTACGCATGAAAAAATAGCCAAACGGAAGCATAACACTTAAATATCCGATAAAAATAAGCCAGTTTACAAGTCCAAATTGCCGCGGCTGATTCAAATTGAGAATTTGGGCAGAATCGGTTCTCAATCCGGGTTTTACCTCTCCTGCGACAATAACCAGCTGTTTATCGATATAGGCTACCGCGGCTCCGCAGACGGGGGCGGGAAGCTGAACGTTGTTTTTCTGTTCAAAAACAATACCCTGTTCAATTACCGTATGGTAAACAAACATATTTTTATTCCAATTAAACGATTCCGGCGGGCGAGCGTAGTACTGACGTAAAAAGGCGTCTTTGTCCAGTCGCGGATTTTCAAGAGATTCATTGGTTTGCTTCCAAACCTCGGCATTGAATCCGCCAACCAGCAAAATCGACTGCGCCCCCAGAGGAATCGCGGTAGCTCCGATAGTACAAAAAGACTTGCCTTCGTATTCCAAATTCGGAAGTTTTATCCACTGAGCCGATAAACGTCCGTTGATACGTGAGGGAATCATTTTCCAGACGTCAAACAGGGGCTGTTTATGCCCTTGAGGAGAATTATCGTATCCTCCGAAAACGAACATCGCCGTTTTATCTCCGTTGGATACGCGAACCGCGCTGCAAGGCTGAGTTCGACAAATGTTACTTTGTTCATCTGACGGAATTGACGGCAGTTGATTTACGGCTGTCCAATGCCCGTTTTCCAAGGCGAATAATTTGCTGCCGGAGTAGACGTAGGCGATTTCTTCGGGCACGGAACCGGATTTATCGGCAATTACTCCGCCGCAGAACATCAAACACGGTACGGGTAAATTTTCAACGGGAGTAAAGGTAATTTCGTCTGTTTGGGGATTGTAATCCATAAACCAAACGGCGTTAGATTCGCCTTGGTCTGTTACGCCTCCGCACAAAAGCAGACCGCCGTTGTAGTTGAGCGTTACGCCCTCGGCGCAGGGAACCGGAAGTCGGCTGGAATGAACTTTGCAACGGACTGAATTTGTCGATTTTTCAGACGGGTTATTTGTACTGGTATCGTTTAAGGTTACGATGCAAATCTGATCAGAGTATCTTTTTGTTCCGGGTAATTGATCCGAATTCTCAAAATAGGAACCTCCGATAACAAAGAAGAACCGCTGCGGTGTACTGATAGTCGTTTTCTCGATGACTCCGAAAAAAGGACGCGCGACAGCCTGCGGCAACAGCCCCTGTTGTACTGTCCAATTGAGATAGGACGAGGCGGAATGGCTGTCTGCGGGAGGGCTGAAAGTTTCGGCGTTTCCAATTCCGGCAATAAAAAATACTATTGCGAATATCGGTAAAAGGGAATGGATTTTTATATTCATTGGGTTAAGGGGGCTGATTTTTGAGGCTGCTGATTATTGTTGGAACTGATTTTTACGTGAACTGATTTTTATGGGGCGGATTCCATGTAAAAGAAAGCCCCTCGATATCAGAGTTTAATCGCGGAAAAAATATGAGCCATCGTTCCGAATTTTTCCTTTGAGGCAACCGTCAAACCGGAACGCTGTAAAATGGATTCCATAATCCAGCTAAAAGTACTGTTTTCCTCTCGAATATGACCGTATAAAGCCTGTTTCATCTGTTCGTTCATATCGTCGGGGATATAGGATTTTAAGTACGAATCCAGCTGACCGCCGTCGCAATCGTAGATAACATCTACCAGCAGAAAGACACCGTGCTGTTTAAGCCATCGATGAATATTTACGCACGCCTCCGCTTTCCAGACGTCGGGTAAATGATGCAGGCATAAACTGGAAACAACCGCATCAAAGGTATTTTCCGGGGCGGTGAATGATAAAAATCCGTTTAACTGAAACTCGATTGAGCCGGTCATGCAATCGTCGGGAAGACGAGCGGGACGGTCGGATTTTACTTCAAAATTATCGATCGAAAGCGATTTTGCGTATTCCAGCATAACAGGCGAGGCGTCGATAGCAACGACGTTTAATCCGGTTGCGGCTGCCGCGCGGGCAAAAGCACCGGTACCCGTTCCGATTTCCAGAACTTTGGCTCCGACGGGTAAATTTAATCGGGAAAGCAAATTCTGATTTTCCGAATCTACATCGCGAACCGTACGCATGCGCTGATCGTACTGTCGAACCTGTTCGACGGATAAATAGTCTGTTATAGAAACGATTTGTTTTTCATCCCGCCGCCAAGGAGGCGTCGGATTTTGCAAGGTATCTGTCATAACTTCGTTGAATTGTTGAATGTTCCCATTATACGTTATTATAGTCTACACTTGATTATACATCAAAATTTTATAAAAAGCAATGATAATATCCAAATATAAGGAACTTTTTTGGTATTCCTTGTGGTATTCAAAACAAATTTCAAACCGCCCTTGTAATTCGTCCAAAAAAGTGTATTATACTATTACTACGTGAATTTTTCTCTTGACGTCGTTTTGATTT
>CAYZMZ010000076.1:0-3391 GCA_964479655.1 uncultured Planctomycetaceae bacterium | reverse complement strand
TAGGAATAAATACTTGCAGTTTTACGGATCAGGGCGAAATGAAACGACTGCGGTTTGTTATTCAAACCGGGAAAAATCAAGTGGAACCAGTATTATATAATATAAACTTTCATCGCTCCATTTTCCGAAATTGTAATTTCGGAGGGGTAGGACGTTTTATTAATCAATATTAATACCGGTACGTTTTTTTGATATTAAAACAGCACAATAAATTTAACAGTAGTTATTGTAAAAATAACGTTTCAGAAAGTAACAGTATATCTACTATGCAGTATATATGGTATATACAACACCTAGTAGATAATAACCTACCCGCCTTTTTCGGGCGAAAATAGTATTACAGACCGTAAACCAGGAATCAATTATTATGAACAACTGGACTCCAAGTTCGTGGAAAACCAAAAACGTCAAGCAGGGTTTTCCTTATGAAGATCAAGACGAATTAAATAGGTCTCTGACCAAATTGCAGCAGCTTCCTCCGTTGGTAACGTCGTGGGAAGTCGAAGCACTCAAAAAAGAATTGGCGATGGCGGCTGAAGGACGCGCGTTTTTACTTCAGGGCGGCGATTGCTCGGAAACGTTTGACGGTTGTACGAGCGCCCAAATTGCCAGCAAACTCAAAATTTTGCTGAAAATGAGCTTGATTCTGACCTACGGCTGTCAGCGAAAAATTATCCGCGTGGGACGATTTTGCGGTCAGTACGCCAAGCCGCGTTCCAAAGAATGGGAAACACGAGACGGGGTAACGTTGCCGGCGTATCGCGGCAATATGATCAATCATCCGGGTTTTTCGCCGGAATCCCGCCGTTGCGATCCGCAACTGCTTTTGGAAGGGTATTATCATTCCTCTTTAACGATGAATTTTATCAGAGGTTTGATCGACGGCGGTTTTGCCGATTTATATCACCCGGAATTATGGGACGTGGATTTCCTCGATTTAACTCAGCGAAACGAAGATTACCGAAAAATTATCGATACGATTTCCGATTCTATTCGTTTTATGCAGATTGTCGCCGGACAGATTAGCGATTTAACCCGAACGAATTTCTATTGTTCTCACGAAGGTCTGCATTTGGATTACGAACAATCCCAAACGCGATTGGTTCCTCGACGTCCGCATTATTACGATTTAACCGCTCACATGCCTTGGATTGGCGATAGAACTCGTAATATAGACGGCGGACACGTTGAATTTTTCCGCGGAATTGCCAATCCGGTTGGAATGAAGGTCGGTCCTACGATGGAGCCGTCGGAACTGGTCGAACTGATTAAGGTTCTCAATCCGGAAAACGAACCGGGTAAGTTGGTACTGATTCATCGATTTGGGGCGAATGCAATTCAGCATCATTTACCGCAATTAATCGAAGCGGTTAAAAGAGAAAAACTTTCGGTTGTCTGGACATGCGATCCGATGCACGGGAATACGTATACGACTGAATCCGGCGTAAAAACCCGGTATTTTGAAGATATTTTAGGCGAATTGCGGCTGGCGTTTGTAATTCATCATTGCGAAGGTTCGCACTTGGGCGGCGTTCATTTTGAATTGACCGGCGAAAACGTTACGGAATGTATCGGCGGCAGCGGCGGTCCGACGGAAGCCGATTTGTGCAAAGATTATCAAACCGATGTAGATCCGCGTTTGAATTACGAGCAATCCCTGGAAATGACCCTTCAGATTGCCCGTTATATGAACGAAGCCCGATCTCATACACGACAATAAGAAAATTATGAAAATCCTGCTAACTAATGACGACGGAATTTTAGCTCCCGGCTTGGCTGCGCTGGCCAAAGAGTTTTCAGCTTTGGGCGATGTAGCGGTCGTCGCTCCTGTTACAGAGCAAAGCGGAGTCGGACACGGACTGACTTTTTTATCTGCGATAAAATATCGAGAGGTGTTTTTATCCGGGCATTTTTGGGGCTGGGCGATTGAAGGAACTCCCGCAGACTGCGTTAGAATGGGATTTCAGGCTTTATGCGTACCCAAGCCGGATATTGTTATCAGCGGAATTAACAGCGGATACAATGCAGGGGTAAATGTTCATTATAGCGGTACGTGCTCAGCGGCAATCGAGGGACGCTTTTTCGGCGTAACGTCTTTTGCCGTTTCGTTGCAGTCGGATGCCCCCGACTTGTATGCCGGGGCGGCGCGAATCGCTCGCCAGATTGTACAGCAAATTTTGGAATCCGACAGCAGCGCGAAGAATCAAAATTCCGCTCCGCCTTCTCCGGCTTTGTATAATCTGAATATTCCTAACAAAGCGGTTCGGGATTTTCTCGACGGAACGGCTCCGCAAATAAAATACGTTCCGACAGATGATCGTTTGTATGGGGAAAAACTGGACAAGGGAGAAAGCCCATTTGGACTGCCTTTTTATTGGTGTGCGGCTAATTCAACCGAACAGCCGGCGGAGACTGAATCAGACTTAACGGCGTTAAAAGCCGGTTTTGTTACCCTTACGCCCCTGAATTTCAATATGACCGATACCCGTCAGATGAAAGAAATGGATACGTGGAATTTAGCGATTTCGCCGACTCAACCGGCGGCGGAACTTCCGGAGGATAAGATGTATCCTGAAATTTATATTCGACGGATGCCGTTAAAGAAACGAAAATAATCAACATAAGTGGAAATAGAGATATTATGAAAAAAGAGTTATATGATTCTAACGGATTCCGATTTGAGTATCCTGCCGACTGGAAAGTCGAATCGTACGAGGACGGGGTTTCGCTAACCTCTCCGACGGAAACAACGTGGACGATTCGCCGTTTTCCGGTTGATGTTGTTGCGGACGATTTTTTACAGGAAGTTGCCGACGCGTTACGTGAGGAGTATAAAAAAATCGACGTGGAAAAAACGTCGGAGGAAATTAACTCCGGGATGATTTTGGATTCGTGGGAAATAGATTTCTTTTGCATGGATATGCCGTGCGTTGCGCGGGCTCAAACGCTCAAAACGCCGTTTTCGCTCTTTTTCCTGTATTATCAGGTGGATTCCGACGAATTAGACGATATTGGTCCGATGATCGACGATATTGTCGAATCCTGGCTGGAGCCGTTTAGAAAACTGGAAAACCAGGGTTTTTCGATGACTACTTGATTTTTCCGGTCTGATAGAATCAACGGTTTATCAAGAATCCAACCGTTCGACGCCACTTACAACTCTGCTTTCGGGGCAAAAATGCTCTATAACCTGCCGCTTTAGCGGCAGGGTCGGGAAAAAATTCCCTCTCAGTTTCACTCAACGGAGGTTGCGAAGGTTGAACGTCGTTTGTATAAGCGGGAAAAGATTATGTACTTTCTGGGCTGAAATTGCTGTATCTAGGCGTAAAATCGAGCAATTTCATAAAACGTTTCGCCCCTCCCTTGTAAAATAGAGGTTTTCTGGAATAAT
>CAYZMZ010000075.1:9097-10534 GCA_964479655.1 uncultured Planctomycetaceae bacterium | reverse complement strand
GATACTGTCGAGCAGGCAAACGCGCGTTCGGTAGACGTTAACGTGTTATTCGGATCGGACAAGAAAAACGCAACGTCCACTCTGCCGGAGATAGCCGATAAAACCGTTGCTCCGCATTTAGGCAACAAGGGCGTCGACTGCGCTGAAGGAGCGTTGGAAATGATCAGTCTGATGCGCGACATCGAAGATATTTACGACGAATCAACCGATATAGATAATTTTTAGATATTAGATAGTTATGCTATGACCACTTGATTTTTTCTTCTTAACGTCGTTTTGATTTCGCCTGCTGAATCAAATAATCCCTTATTTTACCGATTCAGGCGAAATGAAACGACAGATTTTTGTTATGCAAACCGGAAAAAGTCAAGTGAAACCCGTATAGATATAGGATTGCGCTGAAAGCTATTTTGATTTCCGCAGACCTTTGACAGCTACTATAGAGTGCCGTTTGGAATGCACGGAGCTTGCTCCCGCTTTCAAAAAGGGAGCTTGCTCCCGTTCTTAACTGCGTAGCGGTTGGGATGAATTTTTTTGTCGTTCTTTTCCGTGTGTTTCACGCACGGCTATGAACATTCAACACCTAACGGCGTTGGGGGGCAAGCGGTATTCAAAATCTCCCCTTAAATTTCTTCTTCGTGCTCCTTCGTGTCTTCGTGCCTTCCCGTAAAAATCCCCCCTAAAAACGCTAATCCATTTTTCGGCAACGGGTGGTAGCCCAACCGCCTCCCCGGCCCCGAGGCGTTCCTCACGTCTTGGCGAAATCAAAACGGCGGCGAAAGAAAAAATCAAGGGGTCATAGTATAATCCGCTAGAAAAGCGAAGCGGTGTACTTGGGTTCGGTGGTATTATCGATACGGGGAAATCTTGTAACCTTAATTTCTCCGTAAGGAATATTGATACCCAGACTGTCGTACGGCTTATCGTCAGCAGGAGAATAGTTTACCGAATGGGTAACCGGCGCGGAATCGTCCAGCGGAATAATTTCCAGCGGCAGCGGTGGCTGTTCCCCAATTACAGGCTGATAGTACGTCGCGTCCGTTACCGGCTTATCGGCTTGAATATCCGTTGTAGCGGCGGGGATAACCTCTTTTTTATTCGGCGTACTAGGCGGAATGGATTGCGCGTAGGGATCGGAGGCGTCAATAGCTCGCTTATCGGGCTGCGGTGCGGGATTGGCGACGGCGTTTTCCGATCCGTTGGACGAATCCGGTTCGGTATTGCTCTCGGCCTTACTATCGCCGGGAGATGATTCGCCTAATTCCGGCAGAGGCTGCAAATCAGCCGATTCGGGAGTCGGGGTCTGATCTTGGGTTTCCGATTCAGCCTTTCCTGATTCCGAACTGGATTCCGAATTATTGTCCGCAAACAGATCGTTCCACACATCATCTACGGATTTTTCCGCAGCGGCTTGAAGACTATCGGACGACTTTTCTT
>CAYZMZ010000075.1:4747-9087 GCA_964479655.1 uncultured Planctomycetaceae bacterium | reverse complement strand
TTTCTTTTTCCGTTACATCCGTCGGCTTTTCCGTCGAAGTTGAACTAGCGGAAGGCGGATTCGGATTTTCCGGTGCGGAATCCCCCGCTCCAACTACAATAGTCGGAGCGGATTTAACTATCGATTCCGGTTCTAAATCTGACGGCAGAGATTGGTCGTCTTCGATGGGCAGATTATCGGCGCCGGTAATCAACTCGGATTCGTCAGGCAAGGGAATCGGAAGCAGTTCGTCGGTCTGTTTGGTCGGGTTTTCGGCCGATTCGTTTGATGGGGTGTCGGATTTTGGGGAATCGTCGAATTTTATCGTCGGCAAAGCGGATTCAACATTGTTTTCCAACTCTTCAGCCGTCGGTAAAGACGGAGCGACGGAGGCAGAATCGACTTCACCAGAGTTGCGAGAATCGGACGGGGACGGGTTTTCGGCAGATTCTTTTTCGTCGGCTGCGGATTGAAAAAGCTCTTTGGTTTCCACCGATTTAACGGTAGATTCCGGGGTAGCCGATTCAACCTGTAACGGCTCTGGATTACCGTTGACATCAATTGCGGGTTTGCAATTGGTATTAACGATTACAGAACGGTCTGTTTTATCTGCTATCTGAGTACCGGGGAACGTACCGACTTCAGGAAATTGAACTAACCCGTAGGTTATTGTACAACACATCAACGCCAGAACAAATATCGAAGGTAAGCTGCGGATCATGATGGTTCTGTTTATGCTAGGAAAAACGATTATAATGAACAAATAGATATATTTTCTCTGTTGATTACAATGGTTTTTCTTGATTTTTGAAGGTTTCGGAAATTGTACGTTGACTTGCGAACTTCCCTGTCCGAACGCCGGACCGCGCTGGGAAACGTCAGCGGATAATCGCTGGGATTATCCTAAAAATCTGGTGTTCCCCTACAAGTTGCAAATTCCGAACAACGCAAATAATTCATTTATCCCAAAAATGTCTTATCTGTATTTCTGATTCAATTGTAGTTTAAGGGTCAAGAAAATAAAGAAAAAAATTGAAAAGACTGAAGAAAAGTGAGTTAAAATGTAATAACTGTTCCGTCTGCGTAAAAAGTTTCGGTTAGGCAAACTTTAACGCCTACGCTCGACGGCAAGAAATGGAGCGTATAGGACAGCTCTATTCATTTTTCAGATTGTATTGATCTAAAGCGGCTAGATAATCGCAATCCAGTTCATCGACCGCGTTCTCGAAAGTTTCAAAGTCGGAATCGGACAGAACTATATCGGAGGCGGTAACTGCGGGATTAGTCGTCGCCCCGGAAACAGGCAAAGCGTTCTGCGAATCGTATAAATCCAGCGTATCAGCCGATAAAATCAAAGCGGTTGCCTTGAGTTCTTCTACCGCACTTGTCGTATCAACCAGATATACAATCGGAGTAGAAACAACCCCGGAAAACGCAATAGCCACGGATTCTGAAACGGCAGATTCAGATACGGCAGAATTGGACGCCTCGGATTCGGTATCGATTACAGCGGCGTCTGCATCGCTCGCTGGGACGGCAGAGGCGGAAGCAGTCGGCAAGACGGCTTCGGTAGTCGGCAACGCGCTGGCGGCGGACTGCGGGGTAGCATCGGCCGCTGTTTGTTTAGGAATACTTATAGACGAATTGGAGTTCCAGCTGGCATTAAAGTGGGTTGCAAAGAGAATAAAATCGCTCATATCGACCCGGCTGCTGTCATTGAAATCGCATACAGACGCTATATCTATTTCGCCGGAATCGGTACTTTGATTAAAATTCGTGGCAAAGGTAATAAAATCAGACATGTTAATCACGCCGGAATCGTCCAAATCGTACGGAACAGCCCACACGGCGGTCGATAATTTTACCGCCGTGGTATTGTCAGAGTTGGTATAATATGAAACCGTAAAATCTTTGGTTTGTTCCAAAACCGTAACCCCGTTTTTAGCGGAATTGGAATTGGATTGGTCGGCGGGTGTCATGTAAATATTGCCAATAACCTGATTGGAAATTGCCGTTGCGTCTGAAACAGCAACGGTAATAATTAGTTCATGCGTGTTAAAATCGCCCGTAAGAGGATTTTCAACCTTGTTATCGCTCCAGGAATAATAGACGCCGGACAATTCCGATTTATCGAAATCGGGCGTATACAAAGTCGAATCATATCGAATGACGATAGTATATCCGTCGTTATTGCGAACCTCGGAACCGGCGGTCAGTTTAAGGCAAGCCGCCTGCCATTCGTTTATGCTTCCTGTGAAAGTACTGTTTGCGCGCTGCTCCCAGCTAAACAACTGGGCGCTAAGCAAAGGCAGCGTATCGGGTACCGTTAAAACCAAAGTCGGGCTGGATTCCAGCATGCTTTGCTCCTGTTCCGGTACGGCAACGATCGCGATTATATACGTTTGCGAACCGCCGTCGGTAAGCGGAATTTCAGCCGATAAAACGTCAGCTGCTGAAGCAGAGACGACGATTTTATTATCTTCCGAGAAACTTTCGTCGCTTGGCAGTTTATAGTAAACGTTGTAGGAAGCCGCCTGTTCAACACGTTCCCAGGTTACGGTAATTTTATCGGCAGCTGTACTGGTTTGCACGTTTTGAGGACTATCCAACTTTGCAGAAACCGTCGTAACTTCGATTATTGCTGTTGAAATGGAATTGGCAGCTTCGTTGATTGTAGTCGATCCTGCTTCTGTCAGGACAACGGCTGTAAGCCGAACTTCGTACGTTGTATGAGCGTCCAAAGAGGATAAACCGCACGAGGTTCCGTCCCAGTATCCACCCGTCCAGTTTGAATATTGCTCGCCTGTAAATCTTCCGGGGTCGGCAGAATAACGTACAGCGGAACTACATCGGAACTTGAACTGAACACTCGATCTACAGTAAACCAATCGACCCCCATGCGGTAATAGCTTTGATTGAAAGCAACCTGAACGGCATACAGATCGTATCGACCGTAGGGATAATTGGAATCGTTCCCTGTTCCGCCGAAAGTACTTTCTATCGTAACCGATGTCGCTCCTTCCACACAGACCGCATAACCAACCACAGTAGAACCGCAAAAAATAGCCGTTGTATATCCGGGAGTACAGCCGTCTACAGTGTAAGAAATGTTTTTGTTTACCGTTGTTTTTCCATCTCCTGCGGGATCGGAATCGTCCGAAGAAGCAATACTGATTGAAGTCGGAGCGCCGGGCGTTACAATCATCGCTATCATACTTTGATCTGTATAGGACGATTTCAACGAGGTCGCCGTTCCGTTTGAAGAATAGACTCCCACGTACATTTGCAGGTAGTACGTTCCAATTTCCAGCGACGAGGCATCGATAGATACTTTTCCCGTGGCGTAATCGCAACTGATAACCGGGTTTCCGCTGCTATCCGTAACGGGAGTAAGCGTACCGTTTTTCCCCTCGGCGTCATACTTGATATAATATAAATCAGCTGCGTAGCCGACTCCACTTGAAGTCGTTCCGGTTACTTGCACATCGCAGGCAGGAATCGTAAATTCTGATCGTATACCGGTATCCACACAAAAATAGGTATCATCCAATTTGATAAACGGGGGATTAACTACGGTTGACGTGTTCGTAGTTGTATTAACTGTAATATACTGGGCTGCTCCCTCCAAGCCATTGGCATCTATCGGGGTAATTTTTAACTGCGCTGTCCCGGCGTTTGCAGATCGGATTGTTAAAACAGACCCCGTTGTATTTTCGATTATTTTCGCGCTTGATATGTAAACATCGTGAGAAGTAAGACCACTAGTCGTACTTTGAACGGGAAATCCCTGCATCGTTGGGTAATTTCCCTGAGTTTCTTTGTATGAGTACCAATTGCCGTTATAGTAATAATTATAATCCAAGCCAGAAGAGATATCAGCGGTTTGCACGTTTGCAATCGCATTCAAGGTTTCCTGACCGGTAACCAGATGTCCAAAAACAGTATATGAGAAATTCCCCTGTTCAAAACTGTTGGTTGTAATAAAAAATTGCCCTGAACTGGAATCTCTATCACCTGTATTCGCCATCGCGAGCACGCCTGCCCCGGTCATTTGTAAATCTTCGTCGAATTCATCTTCGATAGTATTTAACAAAGAACTGACATTACACAAGCCATCCGAAAACCATTCAAAACCGCCCCCTTGAACCATAAAGTTTGAAATTATACGATGGAAAATGGTATAATCGTAATAATTCCCCCCGCTGGTCCAAAATTCGCTTTCCGTTAAATATTTTATTTGAGCTACGGTAGCTGGAGTTTTATCGGCACACAATTCAAACTGCATAACCGCATTTGTCAACGCCGTATTCCCCTGTTGATTTACCGTAAGTTGCCAGTACGGATTTCGTGTTTTATAATAG
>CAYZMZ010000075.1:1091-4737 GCA_964479655.1 uncultured Planctomycetaceae bacterium | reverse complement strand
TTGCCATTCAGTTCCGATAGATAAATCGGTAGTCAAATCGCCGGAGACAACTTCGACTTTGTAATAGACCGTATCGCCGTCGGAATCGGTAGAAGTAAGCGGAATATAGTACGGGGCTTCGGTCTTTATATCGACAGAGGTATCCGTCAACGACAAAACCGGAGCCGCATTGAGCATCGTCCGCTGTTCCAGCATTTCAAAGGTAAGGCGATTTCCTTGCGCGTTGCGTTTATTCGTCCGAGATTGACTTCCGCGTAATTTAGATACTTCTGATTGAAAAATACGACAGAATCGACTGAATAAATTGTTTTTAGGGGTATTCATAGGAAAAATGATTTTCAGGGATTACGGGAATGGGCATGATTCCGAATAAAATATAGAATCAAAGGGATAGCCTGACTTGCAGCCCACAAATTTCCCTAATACACTATATATTATATACCACCTTTTCGACGATTTATTTCAAAAAAAGTTCCAAAAATTGCACCTTGAGTGAGAAATAGTCCCGGGTTTTATTGACTTATCGGATACAGTTTATCTATTCCACTTATTTTAAACAGTTTGTAAAAGAAGAATTATAAGAAAAGATATATTGAATACCGCATGAATTCATCGTCCTGTCGGACGATGTATTTGCCGCCTTGAACAACATGATACGACGTGCTTGTCAAATGAACTGTCGAAATCCCCGAACTGTAGGGCGGAACGGGGGACAACACGTTGTTCAGTGCGATTCATCTTTCTTAACCGAATCGCCGGGGGTTGCGGTCTTTTTTTCTTCGTCGAAATACTTCTGCAAATCTGGTGGAAGCGTGATTAAATCCATCCGGTCGTTCTTGTAGTTCCACGTGGATTTGATCTGCTCAATGGTAAGATCAGTTACGGTCCAATCGAACCCCGATTCAACAAAAATTGCGTTGGAAAATTGTGTATTTTTAACGCTGCCTTTGAACGTTGTTGAATAGAATATCATTTTAGAAAAATCACCATTTTTTCCCACGTCATTACATAATTCCAATTCGCTAAAAATGCCAAGTTTGTAATTTTGCGAATTGAAAAATTGCTTCCTTGGAAATCCACTTGGAATACAATATGGCAGTTTCATACTACTAAACCATGCGTTGTCAAAACGGACTGCAGAAGCCTGTAAATCATTTAATTGAACGGCATGAAAAGTAAAGTTTGAAAAATCCACTTTTTGAAACCGGGCACATTCCAAGGTTAGATTGTCAAGTTTTTTTCTCTTGTAATTTTTTGTCTGAATAAAGCATTTATCGGAAATGTCGAGCCGTAAACGACCTTTGAGTTCAACATCGTTAAATATGTTGCTGTTTCCTAATATGACAATATGTCCGCCATCAAAAATTGTGTCCGAGAAATTGCTGTTCTCAGGGAGAATTAACAAAACACAGTCTACAAATTCGCAATTCAAAACAGACACATTGTTTACAGGAAAATATTCGTAATAAATATGGTGAAATCGCTGTTTCTCGATACTGCAATTACTCGTTAGATAAAAGGTTTTCCCTTCAACATTTTCTAGTAAGCCAACTCCCACGTGTTCAAAAAACGGTTTTATATCGTCTTTTAACGGTTCCTTATCTTCTTCACCAGGAGCCGGTTTGCTATCAGGAAATTCTTTTCTCAGTTCTTTTGGCAGATACAACAAATCCATTCGATTGTTCTTGTAATTCCAAGTAGATTTAATTTGTCCCGATGTCAAACCCCTTACGTCCCAAGGAAAACCCGAGTTGATAAATTTTGCGTTATTAAAAATCGCTTCCTTTACGTTTCCCCCTAAACAGGATTTAACGAACAGCATTTCTGAATAGTCTATTGGTGATGTGAGATTTGTAGGCATAGAAATTTTGTAGAAAAATCCAAGTCGATAATTTCTACTTTGCTTTAATTGTTCAGACGTAAAATCAGGATCATGTTTTAATGATACTTCTGAAAAATAGGCATTCTGATAAACCGCACACGAATAACTTGGCGGCATTTCCGGTATTTTGTGAAATTCACAATTGGAGAAATCTGAATTTCCATATCCTCCACCTGCAAAAACGATATTCTCAATTCTTTTACTTTTGAAATTCAAACTTTGGGAAAAAATGCTGCTCGTTGAATTAAACATACATCTATTTTTTAACAAAACATTTGAAAAATTAATGGATGAACCATGAATATGAATATATCCTCCGTCAAAAATCGCCCCAGAGAAATTACAGTTTTCAAATACAACCTCAAGAATGGAACAATCCTTAAAATAACAATTAGAAAAATCGACATTTTTCAAAACTTTATTTTCTCTGGTAATATCAATTTTTTCAAACCTTTTCCCTGAAAAATTCATTCCATTATTTAATGGCATGTTCATTCCTTCACACTTTACCGTGGAAACAAAAGGGTAGTCTGAATTATCGTTTCCTCTAAGAGTAGCGTTAAATATAAAAATACATGAAATAAGTAGGACGTATATTTTTTTCATCGCTTGTAACCTCCTTGGATCATCTGATTATTCATTTTGCAGAGATTTAATTGTGTAAATCACACCACTGCCGTGATGCGCCTGTATATATACACGACCATCCCCGCCTGGTACACTCGGTAACGATTCTGTGCTGTTCTTCTTTAAGAAACTCTCAGCATAAAATACTGATGTAAAAATGTCGTCTTCGTTTTTCCTTTTAATTTCTACAGATGAGTAGCAATTTGTTTGTGATGACTTAGTTACAGACACTTCCAGACTACCGGTCACTCCTCCGTTGCGGTATGCCATTTTAAGATAATTCTTCAAATAAGAAAGTTCGTCCTCATTAGTCGTGTCTTCAAAACCGTTCATATTTGTATAAGATTGACCATATCCAACCGCATTAAGAAGGCAAGAAATGTTTTCAGCTTCATATGAGTTTGATTCTCCATTTATATCGAGAATACTAATAGTTTTTACCCCTTGAAGTTTTGCGTTATACAATAACTCTACCAAGTTGTCAATTTTCTCGTTAATTACCAGTTGTGAGGAATTTAGGGGAAGAGCATATGCTTTATGAACCATTGATTTCACATCAAAAATCGCTACTTCAAAAACACCGTCTCCAAAACCTTTTTCACTTCCCAACTTGATACCTCCATTGGGAACAAAACTCAATTTATTTGGTTGTTTATAGTCCGTGCCCGTAAGATTGTCGGGATTGTAAAGTTTGTCTGGCCAAACATAGCCATAAGTATCTCCGTAACCATCGGTTTGATACAAAAATTGATAGTCAAACGACAGCGTAAATCCAGTATCAAGATATGACAGAGACGACCTTAAATATGATTCCGGTTTTACTCCTTCTTTTGTATACTTTCCTCCCGTATCAGGCGTCTGATACGTTCCCTCCACCAGATCGCAAATCCACTTATTTTCGCGGGCGGATTTTATTTCATCACTATTCATACCGGCGTATTGAGCATCGTTGACTACAAACGTTTTATCGCGCTCCATAACAAATAGGGTTGCCGTCATTTTTATCGTATCGGAATCCAGTCGTGACGCAGAAGTGCTGTTTGTCTGGATTTCCAACGTGGCGGGGTCTTTGACAGTAAGCGTCAGAGGCTCAGGTGCGGCTGGCCGACGGAGAGGTCCAGGCGCGAGTAGTAGAGC
>CAYZMZ010000075.1:0-1081 GCA_964479655.1 uncultured Planctomycetaceae bacterium | reverse complement strand
TTGGAAAGATCTGGATTCGATTCATAGAGTTCAAGGCGTACCCAAGCCTCGTAGCTGGACAGACCAGCCGAGGAAGCTTCGGCAACCAAACTCAGATCATTAAAGGTGTACGTCTTGCTTTGGGTGCTGTATGTAAACATGCTGTCACCGAGCCGGTAAACACCGAGTATTTGCAGCAACTCGCCCGACGAATCCGTCTGAATCAAACGAACGTAATATTCGTCGGTAATCGACTTTGTCAAATTACCGACAGAGACTCTTATTTGCGATTTCGATACAACGTGTTCCGTGGCTCCGACGGGATTATAAACATCAGGCGTTTCATACGGTACAATAAAACCAGCAAAATCAGATAAGTCTTCAACCGAATCGTCAAGACGATCAAGGCTTCCATTATTATTGGAATCTACCCGAAGATCCAATTTTAGATTTACACATTGGAAACGAATCGTATCGCCCGCCAAGATAGAAGTTTCCGGATTGTCATTGCTCCCGGATTTTTTCACTAAACGAAAATGAACTTGCCGCTGCTGAGGAGAAAAATCCGATGCAGAACCGGAAGCGGCAACATAAACGTGAATATCACCGGCAGAAATTCCTTCTGACCATGTGTATACTTCACCCAAAGAATTATCTCCAAATGCACCGATGGCGGTACAATTCGTTAATCGGGTCGTTCTAGCTGCATCTTCCGGGGTTATTGTTCCGCTATTGTTGGAATCAATATTGATATCTACATAGTTATCCACAACTTTTGCCGTCGCTTTAGAATCTGCGGCGTTTTCCTGAGCTGGGTCAGCAGCCGCATTGAACGCTAAAAACTGAACCGGTTCCGAATATAATCTTTGTGCGTTTATCGGTTCTACAACAACATCTTCCGGCACGTGGTAGAATCGCCCTGCCGCCAATTCGCAAATAACCGTTTCCGTTTCTTCCTGATACGCAGACCAGTCGATTTCATTATAGCTGGACGAAAATTCAGGCGTATCGTCGAGCGCGGTTAAGGTAAACGACTTATTAACCTCGCCGGGATTGAACAGAACGCGCCCTGACATGGTTTGAGCGTCGAACTCAAAATCGC
>CAYZMZ010000074.1:0-10543 GCA_964479655.1 uncultured Planctomycetaceae bacterium | reverse complement strand
TTTTTACGATAATTCGGTTATCGATATTGCCAAAAATCTCAAGCCTTCTCCCCGAGGAGAGCTGGAAATAACCGATGTAAACCGGGAATACCTTTCTCGCGATCTACTTCATGTAGAAACGCTCAGTCGCGGTTTTGCCTGGCTGGATACCGGAACGCACGAATCGTTGCTTCAGGCGTCCAATTACGTCGAAACCGTCGAAAGTCGTCAGGGACTTAAAATCGCCTGTTTAGAAGAAATCGCTTATTGTCAAAATTTTATTTCTAAACAGCAATTAGAAAAATTAGCTGAAAGTCAAACAAATCAGTATGGAAACTACCTGAGAAATTTATTAACTTTGAATTGCAAATTTGAGTTTTAATTTCTGTTTCAATTTTGAGTTACAAACGAATATCATACAAATATCAATCGCCAATTCGGAATAAAAATTTAGGACAAATATCAAAAGGGATACTTCCCTAAAACGCTAAATCATATAACATATTATACTATGACTACTTGATTTTTCCTATCGCCGCCGTTTTAATTTCGCCGCCGTATGAATTAATACTCCCCGTTTTACCGATTATGGTGAAATGCAACGGCTTTATTAAGGTAATTAAAAACCGGAAAATTTCAAGTGAAATCAGTATATTGTTTGCCTATATCAAGACGCTATAAAATTTAGTTGTTAGTTGATAACATTTATTATCTTCAGGAGATAAAATGATTAACGGAGTAGAAATTTCCGACTTAAAAAAGTTTACGGATCATCGCGGCTGGCTTTCGGAATGTTTTCGTCAGGACGAACTGCCCAACGGCGTTTTGCCTGCTATGATGTACGTTTCAGAAACGCTGCCCGGCATCGCGCGCGGTCCGCATGAACACGTAACTCAAACCGATGTGTTTATTTTCATGGGACCGGGTACGTTTAAAGTTTATTTATGGGACGCCCGGAAAGATTCAGCTACCTTCGGCGAAAAAATGAGCTTTAACGCGGGCTCCGAAAATCCGACACGCGTTGTCGTTCCGCCGGGAGTTGTTCACGCCTATAAATGCGTCAGCTACTGCTCTGGAATCGTTTTCAACGCTCCCGATAAACTTTACGCCGGTTGGGGAAAGAAAGAAAAAGTCGATGAAATCCGCCATGAAGAAGAGACAAACAGCTTGTATATTTTGGATTAATTTTGATTGTCTCTAAAAATACCCGTCGATAAGACGAATTACGATTGATTAAATTTTAGGGTACTTTTTCGTTACTCCAATTTCGGGGCATTTTACGGAAAAAACAAGGAAAAAATCCGTCATACCCCGCACGTTTTCCCCCTAACCGACTTTTTGTCTATGGGGGGAAAAAAATCAGGGAAGAAGTAATAAACAAAACAACACCGGACGCTGGGAGAGGTTTATGATCTGGATTGAAACAGTATAAATCGCCGCCAATTTCGTCGCTCGGTTGATATTTCGACGCTCTGTTGAATTGGCAGACTTTATTTCCTTTTCTTTCTGATTAGCTTATTTCTTTATTTTGGGTTTACGGAAATCCAAACTCTCTGGTTCGTCTATATGTTCGGAGTTCAGTTCCTTGTATTTGTTTTCCATGTCCAATGTTGTTACCTTTCGTAACGACGTTGAAAATCGCTTGAAATCCCAAATACGAATTACTTTATCGCTGCAGCCAATCCCCACACTTTGTCCGTCAGCCGTAAAGGCAACGCATAAACCGTAATACGGTGAATCTTGATATGCCGCCTGAGTTTCGGGCGAAAGATAGCCCAACAAGTTGATTTTATCAACATTTCCATCGCGAACGGTAATTTGATCTCCGCAGGAAATCAGGTATTTTCCGTCCAGGGAATACTTAATATCACGAATGTTTTTATCGATACTTTCATTCGCCTTGGTAAAATCCATGGCTAATGCACGGTCTGCCTCGTTCAATTCCGGTTGAAATTCCCATAAAGAAATTCGTCCGTGATTGTCTCCTGCGGCAATACGCGTATCATCAAATTTTAATGCTGCTTTAATATACGAACTGGTTGGATTATCATGTCCGCTGGAATACAAGGGAAGCTGCCCCGCGATTGCAGTTCTGGTAGTTGCGGCATCGACAACAGGAGAAATTTTGCCCTCTTTTTCCAAAATATAGATACCCGAATTAGCTCCAGAAACTCCGGCAACAAGCATCTTTCCCCGCGAGGTATACGCCAAACTAAAAACGCAGTCTACCTGATTATCGAAATTGTACATCGGTTCATAATATATAACGTTATCGTTTTTAATAATTTCCCGATGCTGCGCCACGTCCCACAAAACCACACACGCTTTCCTTCTTAACAGATCATTTTTGGAAGTATTGGCCGGTTTTGCAGAACCGCCCAAGGCCAAAGTTTGACCGTCTGGAGAAAAGACAGCGCAGTTAAAGGATATTACCGGCTCCAATCCATGCTCTTTGCGCTGTTCTGGTCGATATTGGTCTAAAACCGTCCAACTTTCCGTTTCCCAAATAAAAAAGTTGCCGCTGATGTCGGTTGATACCGCCTTGGTTCCGTCTTGCGAAAACGCAACAGAACTAATCGGATTGGTATGCTGCTCTCGAATCCATTCAGGTTTACCGGTTTCATAATTCCAGATATACAGTCCGTACTTGGTTGCGCCGGCAGAATTACCGACAATATTGTCTTCCTGATCGTCGAGAAAAGAAATCCGCTGGTTACTATACTGCGAATCCCCTTCGCCTGAAAGAACGTATTTCCCATCGGGGGAAAAAGCCAAACCATTTACCAGTTTCTTTTGACCGGTAAATCGACGAGTCGATTTATCTTCAAACGAAATTTTTTTATTGTCTCCAGACGAATCTTCCAAATTCCCTTTACCAACCGATCCTGATACTGCCGTCTGGACGGTAGAGGGAACGGAACCTTGATCGTTATAGGCATGTACGACCAAAAAAATGACGTAGCCAATAACGCTGACAGCCATCAAAGAAACAACCGGACAAAAAACAGACCAGAGAATAAATTTTAACCACGAAAATTCTACTAATTCCTCGGTATGAGGCACCTCAATAAATTCGGTATAATCTGTTTCTATTACTTTCGGTGGTTCGTTATTTTTTAGGGACATGATTGTCTTGTTGTAACTTTAAATGAATAACCTGAAAAACTATCCGACATAAATATTTTCAATTTTTTCCGTTATGCTGAAAAAACTCGAAAATTAAATAATAGCTATACTTTATATATAATAGTATATGATTTCTATTTTGTCAAGGATTTAAAACCAAATCCAAATAACTTCTTTTGACTACCTCGGTTAGTTGTAACGAATTAGCAATCTGCAAAAGCTGCGCACGCGTTGCGTCCAATTGAACCTGGGAAGGAGCGATTATTTCTACTTCGATGAAATAGCCGACCGGGGGCACGGTATCCAGGGAAAGCTCGACCTGATAATTGTCCCATACAAACCGAATTTTCTGACGCTTTTTATATACTTTTCCAACCGGGATAAAACCCAACGCCTGGAGCAATTCGTCCCATTTTTGGAAGCCGCCCTGCGAAACGTTGGGGATTAGCGGCAGTTCCAATTCGCGTCTGGTTTTGGTTTGCGTATCCAACTTGGGACCTTTATAGGTTATAAATAATTCTTCCGTTCCGTTGATTGTACGCGTTCTCAGACGGAGAGCCTCGTCTGTTTTGCGAAAATCTCGGCCGGGATGGTTGTAGTAGCAATCAGTTTCTTCCAGAGGATCGCACACAACCCCGTTATGAAATTCAACCAACAGCGGCGTTACCCAGTTTGTGTAACGTAAAAACTCGTTCTGATCCGATACTCGAAATTTTTGTTCTACTTCAAAAGGCATAATATGCGTTAGTAATCGTTTTGTTGGACAAGAAAAATCATTTTCTAACCTAATCCATACGTATTGTACAGTCTTTTTATTGTTTTTCAATGGGCGGATAAAAAATTTCTGCAAAATAAACGAATATTTTACCCCGCCCCTTGACAATGAAAGAAAATATAATATTATATTACAAACATTTGATGTTAAGTGTAATTCTCCGCAATGGGGAACTGTAGTAAAACCTCCCGATGTTTTCATTTCTCCCGTTTATTACATATTTTCGCCGGTTTTTTAACACTCGGTGGAAGTCCAATTGTAGTAAAAGCGGGAAAACTAAACGGAATTAGTATAATATTTTAGAAAAGGTATAACAATGGCTGTCCCAAAGAGAAAATCCTCAAATCATCGTACCGGTAATCGTCGTTCACACGATGGAAAAGCCCCCATCCAACTTTCGGTATGTCCAGAATGCCGTCAGGCAGTTCCTACCCATGTTGTATGCCCTACATGCGGAACCTACATGGGACGCAAAATTTCGGACGAAGTTAAAAAGTAGTATTTTATACTCAAATTACTTAACTTTCCGCCTCTTCACCTCATTTTTTACTGCGTTTTATGCTATAATATTCGTTTTTACGTGATACGGCTAAGTGGAATATGCGGTGCAAAAAAGAGATATTTCGGAAAGCATCAAGTTAAATCAGTATAGCTATGTAAAAGTATAAATACCCCTAAAACGCAGGAAAGAGTTTTTTCCTGCGTTTTTTTTAGGATTTATGTTTTTATGGGGGGGTACGGTCTTGTTTTTTTATTCAAAAAGTATATTCTATAATGGTTCAGCAGGGTATCGTGTTGTACTTGACCATATATTATATATTGAGCATAAATATCGTCTTGAACAATATCGCCAATTAAATCAAATACCAAAGGATTGTTATCAATGAGTAAAACAGCATTTTTATTTCCCGGTCAAGGTGCTCAAACTGTCGGAATGTGCGCGGAATTAATCGCGTCATCTCCCCAGGTACGTCAGTTATTCGTCCAAGCTAACGATATTCTAGGTTACGATTTAATGGAGATTTGCCTTCATGGACCGGCGGAAAAATTAGATAGCACCGAAATATCGCAGCCCGCGATTTTTACCGCTTCCTTTGCTGCGTTAGAATCAATGCGGGAAAAAATGCCTGAAGTCATAGAACAATGTTCGGGAGCCGCCGGATTGAGTTTGGGCGAGTACACCGCCTTGTCTTTTGCAAACGCGATTTCGTTTGAAGACGGTTTACAGCTGGTTCAAAAGCGGGGTAAATTCATGCAGCAAGCCGCAGACACGACCTCCGGGGGAATGGTAAGCGTACTGGGGCTGGACAGAGAACAGGTACATCAACTTTGTTCAAAGGTATTACAGGAAAAACCCGGTGAAATTCTTAAAGAGGCAAATTATCTCTGTCCGGGCAATATTGCCTTGTCTGGAACCACTTCAGCGTGCGAGTTAGCGGCCGAATTAGCCGAATCGTTCGGGGCGATGAAAGCCATCCCTTTAGCTGTCGCAGGAGCCTTTCATACCGAAATGATGAAACCGGCAGACGACTTGCTATCTCAAGCTCTGATTCCTGTCGATATAAAAACGCCGACAATCCCCGTTTACTCCAACGTAGATTTTCAAACTCATACAGAACCCCAAGATATTAAAAATACGCTGGTTCGCCAAGTCATTTCGCCCGTTTATTGGGAAGAAATTATTCGCAAAATGCTTGAAGATGGATACGATAAATTTTATGAAGTTGGGCACGGACGCGTATTAACCGGTCAAAAGGCTTTGGTAACCGGAGCAACCCGCGGCATCGGTCGAGCGATTGCCATTACTTTGGCAGCAAACGGAGCGTCGGTAGCCTGTATCGGAACCAACGAAGCGAAACTCAATGAAACCGTAGAGTTCATTCGTTCTGCCGGAGGCGAAGCCGACGCGTATATTTGCAACGTAACCGATTCGGCTGCAGTTACGGCAACCTGCGATAAGATTCTGGAAAAATGGGAATTCATCGATATTTTGGTGAATAACGCCGGAATTACCAGAGATAAATTACTTATGCAGTTGGAAGACGAAGATTGGGACGCCGTCTTGAACACGAATTTAAAAGGGACGTTCCTGTTTACGCGGGCGTTGTCCAGAGTAATGATTAGCAAGCGAAAAGGGCGAATTATTAATATCGCCAGCGTTTCCGGCTTAATGGGTAATCCCGGTCAGGCGAATTATTCTGCTTCCAAAGCAGGGGTAATTGGTTTTACGGCTACGGTTGCAAAGGAAATCGCCAAGCGCGGAGTAACCTGCAACGCCGTTGCGCCCGGATTTACTCAAACTGATATGACCGCCGCGTTGGGAGAGGTTGGCTTAGATATCGCCAAGCAGCAAATTCCGATGAAAAAAGTCGGGCAGCCGCAGGATATTGCCAACGCTGTATTGTTCTTCGCTTCTCCGGCCGCGTCCTATATTACCGGTCAGGTTTTAGCGGTAGACGGCGGAATGACCTGCTAATTGCAGTATAAACTATAACTGAGTATTTTTTCCTACCGACGCCGTTTTTATTTCGCCCCATAAGCGGGGCTTAATCCCTGTTTTACCGATTACGGCAAAATGAAACGGCTGGTTTATGAAAATAGAAACTGGACAATTTCAAAGGAAATCAGTTTATTTAGAACAGTTTGTATAAATTATCAATATTATTTTGATAAAATAAGGGTTTTTTTGTAGTTCTATTTCATTTTGCCGATAATTGATATAGACAAATAAGTCAAAAGCGGTTATAATTTTATCTGATGTTAAGGAGAAGGTATTCCCCTTTCAGATTGAAGTTACAACTGATGTTCAGTTGAAAAAAGTCCTGAATTTCAGGGCAAGTGTATTTTTTTTATTCCATTTGGAGGATAATCAAGTGTCTGACGTACAAGATGTCAAAGAAAAAGTAATCAAAATCGTCTCGGAGCAATTGGGCGTCGATGCCGAAAAGATTAACGATAATACTTCGTTTGTAAACGATCTGGGAGCCGATTCTCTGGACGTAGTAGAAATGGTTATGGAACTGGAAGACGAATTCAACATTAAAATTCCGGAAGACGCCGCCGATAAAATTGCTACAGTCGGAGACGCTGTAAAATTTATCAGTGCAGAAGTTTCAAAAGACTAACATCTGGTTTTGTAATATAAAACGATAATAACATGTTACATACAACGGCGGTTTCATTTCGTTTAAGGAAATGAAATCGCTTGTTGTTGTATGACTTTTATTATGCTGTTACCTGTTTGAACTTGTTGTTTTTTTAATCCAATTTTGAATTATGCTGGACATGTATGTATGGAACGACGAATTGCAGTAACTGGATACGGGGCATTATGTTCTTTGGGTAATAATTCTGGCGTGCTATGGTCAAATGTATGTCAGGGCAAGACCGCCATCAAAAAAATTTCTAATTTCGACGCTTCAGAATATCGAACACAAATTGGCGGAGAAATCGGCGATTTGGAAGCCGAGTTAAATGCATCGAAATTCATCCAAACCAAGGAAATGAAGAAATTGGATAATTCCTCGGTTTATGGATTAATCGCCTCTCAAGAAGCGATGGACATGGCGTCTATTCCCGATAATTTCTACGATTCTTACCGATGCGGTACAATAATCGGTTCGGGTATCGGCGGATTGCGAACGATGGAATTGCAGCATTCACGACTGCTGAGCGACGGTCCAACACGTGTATCTCCGTTTACTATTCCTAAATTTATAACCAATTTAATTGCAGGCAACTGTTCAATTCGATTTGGATTGCGCGGTCCCAGTTTTGCAGCGGTAAGCGCGTGCGCCTCCGGCAGTCACGCAATTGGCGCGGCGATGGACATGATTCGGCTAAACCGATGCGATATGGTTTTATGCGGAGCGGCAGAAGCGGCGGTTACTCCGCTGAGTTTTTCTGGTTTCTGCTCGATGAGAGCTATGTCCGAACGGAACGATCAGCCGGAAAAGGCCTGTCGTCCGTTCGATAAAGACCGCGATGGTTTTGTTATGTCTGACGGAGCGGGAATTCTGGTTCTGGAAGAAATGGAAATGGCGAAAAAACGCGGGGCAAAAATCTACGCCGAGCTTATCGGCTACGGAGCTACCAGCGACGCAGACCATATCACTCATCCCACTCCGCAAGGTTTAGGCGGAGCGATGTCGATGAAATTCGCTTTGCAGGAAGCAAACCTGAACCCAGAGCAAATTGGGTATATCAACACGCATGGAACCAGTACCGTTCAGGGTGATGTTTCTGAAGTTAACGGAATTAAATCTGTTTTTGGCGATTACGCTAAAAAGCTGATGATTTCCAGTACCAAAAGCGAAACGGGGCATTTATTGGGAGCAAGCGGATCGGTAGAAATGATTTTCTGCGTTCAAACGCTTAACTCTGGAATTATCGCCCCGACGATCAATTTGGAAAATCAGGATCCTGAATGCGATTTAGACGTCGTGCCCAACATTGCGCGAGAAAAAAAGGTCGATTATATCCTTTCCAACAACTTCGGATTCGGCGGTCATAACGTTACGATTGCTGTTAAACGATTTATGGATTAACCGATCGTTATACTGGTTCCAATCGTTATACTGGTTCCATTTGAAATTTTCCGGCTTGAATAACAAACAGCAGTCGTTTCATTTCGCCCCAATCAATAAAACGAAGGGATTGTTTTCCCCGGTTCGAGCGAAATAAAAACGACGTCAAGAGAAAAAATCGCGTAGTCATAGTATAATCCGTAAAACAGGGAGTTTTTATTCCTTCGGCGGCGAAATCAAAACGGTACCGATGGGAAAAATCACGTAGTCATAGTATAAAATTCAGCAAACAAAATTATTCAATAGTATTATGCCGAGAAATTACTGGCAAGAAACCTGGCATCGATTTTCGCAAAGCAGAGTAAATCTGCTTGCGTTGTCGTTTATCGTTTTTTTAACCGTCGTCGCAATTTTTTCTCCGATGCTGGCGGGAACGAAGCCGATTATCTGCAAGTATAAGGGGCGAATCTATTTTCCTATGATGGGATATTTTTATCAGAAATGGGAAAATCCGGTTTTTATGCGGGACGGTTTTGGAGGAATCTATCCCAATAATCTGAAGACGAAAGACCCGAACAGCTGGGCGATTTGGCCGTTAATTTACAACGACCCGTATCGTCGCGTTCGGGAAAACGAATGGCCGGGACAAAAGGCAAACGCTTTTGGTAAAAATAGTATGCCCAGCTGGCATCATCCGATGGGAACGACTTCTCAGGGATACGATGTTTTAACGATTATGATTCACGGAACGAAAATCGCCCTTTTAGTCGGTTTTGTTTCGACGGGGATTGCGGCCGTAATCGGAATTGTGCTCGGTGCGATAGCCGGTTACTTCGGCGGCTGGACGGATATTTTTATTAGTCGAGCGATAGAAATTGTGATGTGTATTCCGTCTTTAATTTTAATTCTAGCTTTGATTTCTATTATCGAAAAACCGACTATTTGGCATATTATGGCGATTTTGGGAATAACCGGCTGGACGGGAATCGCCCGATTAACGCGGGCAGAATTTCTCAAACTCAAGCAGGGCGAATACGTAACCGCCGCCAGAGCCTTGGGGGCGGGAGAGTTTCGTATTATTTTCCGGCATATACTTCCCAACGCCTTGGCTCCGGTTTTAGTACCGATTACCTTTGGTATTGCGGCGGCGATTTTGGTTGAAAGCGGATTGAGTTTTCTCGGCTTTGGTGCCCCTGCCCCGAATCCTTCCTGGGGAATGTTGCTCAATGCGGGAAGAAGTAATTTGCAATATTGGTGGCTGAGTTTCTTCCCCGGCTTGGCGATATTTCTTACCGTTTTAACCTATAACCTAATCGGCGAGGGTTTGCAGGAAGCGACCGATCCGCGATTGAGAAGCTAGGCGGCTATCCTATAATTACCGCAGTTTTTCTATCGAAAACATTTTGCAGCAAGATTGCGTGATTTTTTCCGCCGACATCGATTTGATTTCAGTCAAATAAAACATCCTGTTGAAATGTTCAATCGATTCGTCCAATCGATTCGCAGCGGTGCGGTTCAGAAAAACTCAGATGATATACACATATTACCTTCGCTAAATCTACAATATGGATTTGCAATACAATGAGCACTCGAAATTTCCCCCATTCCGATTTAGAAATCAGCCCGCTATCCGCTTGCCTAACCGGGCGTTATAAATCGGATTGTTGCGATTATTCTATTGCAAAACAGGGACAAGAGAGGCAACGGGGAGAAAGGGGACGTAGGCAACCAGGAGAACGATTAGAACAAGATAAAGGCAGAAAACGCACGGAATGCGGTGCAACAATCGTATCAGTAATATTCGGATTTCTTCTGATTTTAGGGATAGTCTTGAATATTGCCTCCAACTCCGCAGCCGAAGAAATAACCGCCTCGCAAGTTCAGCGGGCGATAGAAGGAGGCGTCAGTTTTTTACGCGCGCAGCAATTACCCAACGGTTCCTGGGGCGATTACAGTTCGTACAAGGGAGGAAAAACCGCGCTGTGTGCTTTGTCGATGCTTTCCTGCGGAGTCGATAAAAACGACGTATCCCTCGCCAAGGCAATTCAATTTCTTACCACCATACCGCCCGCTCAAACTTACGTTGCAGCGTTGCAGACGATGGTATTTTGTTCAGCAGACCCCGTTCGGTATAAAG
>CAYZMZ010000073.1:0-10547 GCA_964479655.1 uncultured Planctomycetaceae bacterium | reverse complement strand
TATCGAACGCAATATTCAATGGCTGGAAAAGACGCAGTTAAAATCGGGACCCCGTCCGGGTACCTGGACATACAACGAAACCTATCGGGGTTTCGGGGATAATTCCAATACCCAGTTTGCGCTGTTAGCCTTGCATGAAGCGGTTAAAGCCGGTTTTTCCGTATCGCCTGAAGTATGGCGATTGTCTTGGGAACACTGGAAAAAAGGACAGTCTGCAAACGGCGGCTGGAAATATTACTTGGAAGAACAATTACCCGAAACCGGCAGTATGACCTGTGCGGGTATCGCCTCGATGATTATTCTGTCGGAAAAAATGGATCCGCAAGACGCAACGGTTGTCGACGGAAAAATCGTCTGCTGTCGTCAGGCGGGTAAAAACGAAGATCAACGGCGGATTCAATCGGGATTACAGTGGTTAGCCTCGCATTTTAGCGTTTCTCGCAATCCAGGCGATAATCGATTTCTCTACTACCTGTACGCATTGGAACGAGTGGGCAGAATGTCAGGGCAACGTTTTATCGGCAGTCATGACTGGTATCGGGAAGGGTCAGATCAGTTGATTCGACTGAAGGGTTCTCAATACAATCAACGATTGATTTTGGAACATTGGTACGGAGAAGACGCCGAAGAGCGCGATCCGGTTATCGCTTCCTGCTACGCACTGTTGTTTTTATCCAAGGGACGGAGGGCTGTTTTAATTTCCAAATTGCAGTACGGTTTGGAAGCGAATTGGGATATTCATCGCAACGATATAAAAAATTTAACTGCGTTTGTCGAAAAACAATGGCATAAAGAAATGACCTGGCAAAATGTAGACATGTACGCGGCAACAGCAGACGATTTACTTATTTCTCCTGTTTTATATTTAGGCGGTTCCAACAGTCCGATTCCTTCCAACGAGGTTCAAGCTCGAAAGTTAGCGCAAAAACTCCGGGATTACGTAGACCGAGGCGGATTTATCGTTGCGGAAGGCGTTTGCGGCGGAGCGGGCTTTGACGCCGGTTTTAAATCTCTGTTGCAGTACATGTTTCCAGACGAATCGAATTTATTACAGCCCCTTTCTCCAGAACACCCCATTTGGAGAGCGGAAAAAACGATTCTCCCCAGTCAGCTCAGACCGATTTACGGCGTGAGTTTCGGCTGTCGAACCAGTATTGTCTATCTGCCGTTTCAAACAGGAACGCCTTCGATGTCGTGTTTATGGGAAACGTCCCCCCTGCTGGATTCTTCCCGTTCGATTTCGGCTAATATTAAAGACCAGATTAACGGCGGAATGAATTTAGGGCTGAATATTCTCGCCTACGCAACGAATCGGGAAATTAAAACCAAGGACGAAATTATTGCCCTGCAATCGGGCGATCATATAATCGATTCCATAAAACGGGGAAAATGGTACGTCGCCAACGTTCGGCATCCGGGAGGCTGTCAGTCCGCTCCGCGTGCGCTGCAAAACTTGCTGGAAATCGCCTCCAAGCAGTTAGGATTGAGAACCGGAGTTGAAGAACGGCAGATTCCGCTTTCCGATTCTCATCTGTACGAATATCCTATTTTGTTCATGCACGGCAGAGCGGCTTTCAATTTAACTCAACAAGAACGAGATCGATTGAAAATCTATTTGGATCGCGGCGGAGTACTGTTTGTCAATTCTATTTGCAGTTCGGACGCATTTACGAAATCTTTCCGACAGCAAATCAAACTGATGTATTCAGACCGTTCCCTTCAGCCGATTCCCGCGACAGACCCGGTTTGGACATCGCGTTTCGGAGGTTTTAATTTAGCGCAAGTCGATATTAAAAAGCCGAAAACCAAGCAGGGAAATTCGTCTCCAACCGCAGAACAGTATACAAAAGGTTCTGTTCAGATGGAAGGACTTACAATTAACGGGCGATATGCGGTTTTCTTTTCTCCGCTTGATATTTCCTGTGCGCTGGAAAAACACGAATCGGAAAACTGTGCCGGCTATTCCGTACAGGATGCCGCCCGAATCGGGTTAAACGTTCTACTATACGCAGTTCAGCAATAGATTCCTGTTTGCTAGAAAGTTTTCTTTTGTACCTGCACCCCAAAGCAGGGCGGTTGAATGCGCGCAAACGCAGGCAGAAATAGCTCATACAATAGATACGCATAGACATACATATACATATATTACAGACAAGAGCGTCAGTTTTCTACGTATCCATCAATCCAATACAGTATTCAAAAATCAGCGGGTTCTCCCCTGCCCTGTTCCCTCTTATTCTCTTTCGGAAATTAGTCGGCTCCAAAGAGCTTGATATTGTTCAGCCATAGCAGTCCAACTACAGCGTTGACAAATCCGTACCCGGTTTGCCAAGCCTGTTAAACAGGTTAATTCCGGTCGATCCAAAAAATAGCGCGTCAATTCGCAGAATACGTCCAGATCGTTTTTTACGCTTTTTCTAAAAGACGTAAACTGTCTAACGGAGCCTTGTTGAAGCAATTCAATTAAATCGGGATTATAGAACGAAACAACCGCCAGTCCGCTGGCCGCCGCCTCCAGAGCCGCGTTGGGTACGCCTTCCCATAAACTGGGAATCAGCAAGATATTAGCAGCGGCGTATAAATCAGGCATCGCAGTTTGAAAACCCAACAGTCGAATTTGGGATTCAAGCCCGTTCTTTTGGATTATCGATTTCAACTTCGATTCCAGCTCGCCTTGCCCGGCGATTAAATACACAACGCTGGGATACTGGGGTATCCATTTAACCATAGCTTTAATCAGTTCCGCAAATCCTTTCTGAGCGCTTAGCCGCCCGACGGAAAGCAATACCGTTGAATTGCTGGAAATTCCCATCGATTGCAAAACCGATTCCCGATTTGCACGGCGTTGAGTAGTAAACAGATTTACATCAACTCCGTTGCGGATAACTTCGATTCGATTTTGATTCTGGATTTTTCTGTCCGGGAAATAATAATCCGCGACGTTTTCGCCCACGGAGGTATGATAATCCGCCCAACGACGGGTAGCCCAATCCAGAAAATTTTGCCCCCGGCGCGGCTCGCAAACCCGGTAGCCGGAAATTAAAATCGGTTTTCTGCCCGTTGACGGTACAATCGCCTGACCCGCTAAACGGGAAATAAAATTCGCGTGAAAGAGAAAACTCTGAACCAATTCGATTTTATCTTCATCAAACCAACGGCGTAATTGCGAAACGGCGCGATAAAGCGTTACCATCGATTTTAAGCCGCAAGAAGTAGATAACAACGCAAATCGAACCGGAATTTTCGCCTCATTGAGCCGTTCAAGCAACATCGGATTACGCGGCGGGGAAGCTAGAACGTATACGGACGGACAGAACCGACTTCGATCTGTCCGACACGCCAGTTCTACCATCGCCCGCTCCGCTCCGCCCGGCTCCAACTCCGTTATAATCAAGGCGATTCGCGTCATTTACGAAGATAAAAAATATTTACAATTACTGAACTAAAGTACATCTGTCTGAGTTACTGATTCTGTCGGCTTTTTATACGTCAGCAAACTGACTACAACCATCGTAATCGCGCTGACAGGCAAAGCAACAACAATAACATCTATCCAACATAAAGGTTCAAAGGCAATAGTTGGTTTGCCCAAACACAGATTACTTAACAAAGCCGGTAACTGTCCTTTGGGCATTTGAACAAATCCCATCCAAAAGAAACTGAACAGAAAACCAACTATCAAACTGGCAATCGCTCCTTCTCGAGTCGCTTTCTTCCAATACAAAGCGGCGAAATACATCGGCAAAAACGATACCGCGCACAATCCCATAAAAGTTGAAGTGGCAATCGCTACAATTCCCGGCGGCATGAAAAACGCTAAAATTACCGTAACAACCAAAGAGAGAAAAATACTCAATCTAACGTAGCGAGTACGAACAGAACTCGTTCGACGCATAATCGCGTGTTCGATTAAATCCCGTCCCAAGGACGTTCCCATGGTATGAAACAGCGAACTTAAAGTAGACATCGCAGCCGACAACAGGGTCAGCATAAATAAAACACTAAACCATCGAGGTAACGCCCGATTGATAAACGTTGGAATTATTTTATCGATATTACCGTCTGAAACACTTGTCAACGCAATTCTGCCGTCATGCTGATAGAACCAAACGTTGGTTAAACTTCCAACCAGGTAAGCAACGCCTACCACACAGCAAATAAAAACTCCGCCCATAATAACCGCCCGATGGAGTTCCCGATCGCTTTTAACGGTCATATATCTAACCGCCAGCTGCGGCTGAGCCAGCGCGCCAATTCCTACTCCGCAGATTATACTGGTAAGAATTACGTAGAATAGTTTTGAACCGGGAACCGGAAAATGCGTCCAGCCCTGAAATCCCGTTGCGGCGATTTTATCTACAGCTAATTGATTGCTAATAATCGAATTGATTTTACTATCGGCTTTAAGCTTGTCTACGGCGGATTTATTAGCGGGATTTTTCAGCCAGTCCATTTCAGATTCCTCCGATTCGCCTTTGATTTTAGCAATATCGGGTTTAATGGAATCGAAATCGTTTTGAATTATCGCAGGCAGCTTATCCAATGCTTGATGAGTGGGTACGATTCCGCCCATCGCACTGTAGGCGAAAAAAGCCAGCAAAAACATGCCGACAAACATAATAGAGCCTTGAAATGCGTCGGCGTACATAACGCCCTTCAGACCGCCGCAAATTACGTAAACTGCAATCAGCATACTAAACAAACCTACAGAGGTATTGTAGTCCAGGCTGAAAGACGTTTCGATAAATCGAGCGGCGGCAATTAAAACCGCAGACGCGTACAACGGCATAAAAAGGACGATTATCAACGCCATTAATCCGTGAATAAAGCGGGAATCGTAGAACTTTCCCAAAAATTCCGGGAACGTATGAGCGTCCAGCTTTAATCCCAGTCGGCGCGTTGGCTTACCGAAAAATATAAAGGCGATAAAAATTCCGAAAAAGATGTTAGCGAAAACCAGCCAAAGCAAACTCATTCCAAACGCGGCAGCAAAACCGCCGAATCCGATAATAGCCGACGTGCTTATAAACGCCGCTCCGTAAGATAAGGCCATAACAAACGGGTTCGCTTTACGTCCGGCTAGCATATAGTCGTCGGCAGATTTAGTCGATTGAAATCCCAAAAATCCAAGGTAGGCGATTATCAGCAAGTACGCGACAATCACGACAGTCAGTACGATGTTATCCATTTGTTAATTATTGTATATGTTATTGAATTTGATTAACGGCGAAGGAACAAAAACGAGTTCGAGGAACTGCCTTATTCTTTATTCCAATGACTGGCACCGTAAATTACACATAAAAGCGTTGACAGCACGCAGGCGAGGTAACCAGACCAAATAATCGGGTCTTCCAATCCAAACATTGTTTTATCTCCAGGATTGTATCAGGGGGGTGGTATACTTAAAAAAACACGTTTAATTCAACGTATTATAATTGTATCCGGAATAATTTCAACCGGTAATAGAAAAAATACTGGGGAATACGCTGTCTATCAAATTACCTAAATTGACTGTTATTATATATTTTTTAAAATTTCGTGTTTTTTGGGTTATTTTTCGGTATTTCTGATTGATTTTTCTATAACACCTATTATAATAATCGTTATAGAAATAGAGTTGGTTGTAGATACCAGCGATCTTTACACTTATTGCGTTAAAAAACTACTTTTAGGAGAAATACAATGTCTATTGAAAGACAAGTAGATCAAAACAACACCGAAGTTGAAGGTCAGGAAGACGAAGACGACGAGGAAGAAGAGTATATCGCCAGCAACGGTACGTTTCTGGACAGCATGTCTCGAATCCCTAGCTGGCTTGTCAGCTTGGTAGTTCACCTATTGTTGTTGGTAACTTTAGCATTGATTAATTTCGATGTAACCAGTAAACGTCCGGCGACCGAAATTGTATCCAATCCGGTCGAAGAAGAAGAAATCGAAGAAGAACTGGAAGAGATTCCGGAAGAAATCAACTTGGATCCAGATGCGGAAATTACCGATATGGTCGAAGCAACAACCGATGTTTCTGTTTCCGAAACGGATGTCAACATTTCTCCGGCAGACGACATGGAAGCAGCAGCCGTTCAGGTTAATTTGGTTGATATTAGCAATACAATGGCTCCTCGTAACGACATGGGTAACGTAGTCGGAGCCTATTCTGGAGACGCTTTTTCAGGTCGTGGTTCGGGTAAAAAACGAGCGGTTCAAATGGGTGGTGGAACAACCGAAAGCGAACGCGCGGTTGCCTTGGCCTTACAATGGCTAGCCAATCATCAGCTCCCAGACGGCGGTTGGAATTACAATCATCAATTAGCTTCTTCCTGCAAGGGAGCTTGTAAAAATCCCGGTTCGCTCAACAATACTCGTAACGGTGCTACAGGCATGGCTTTGTTGCCGTTCCTGGGAGCGGGCGTAACCCATCAAGAGGGAAAATACAAGTCCGCTGTTTATAACGGGTTAAACTTCTTGGCTAGCCACGGCAAAGCCACTTCAGACGGTTGCGTAAGCTACTTGGAACCAGGTGGAAGTATTTATTCTCATGGTATTGCGGCTATTTGCCTGTCAGAAGCATTTGCCATGACCAAAGATAAGCGTTTACTTCCCGTAGCACAAGGTTCGTTGAACTATATCTGCTTCCATCAAGACCCCGCCGGCGGCGGTTGGCGTTACAGCCCCAAACAAGCGGGCGACACCTCTGCGGTTGGTTGGCAGTTGATGGCCTTAAAGTCCGGCTATATGGCTGGTTTGAGAGTTCCGAACGATACAATTAGCAAGGCCACGAGATTTTTGGATTCTGTCCAAACGGATTCCGGAGCCAAGTATGGCTATACAGATCCCGGTGCTGGTCCGTCAACCACTTCCGTTGGATTGTTAGCTCGTATGTATTTGGGCTGGAAGCATGACAATCCGGCTTTACAGCGAGGAGCGGAATGGCTGTCCGGTATTGGTCCCAGCAAAACGGATAACTACTATAACTACTACGCAACTCAGGTTATGCGTCAGTACGATGGTCCGCTTTGGAAGAAATGGAATGCCGTTATGCGGGATCAGATGGTAAATTCACAAGCTCAGCAAGGTCATGAAAAAGGCTCTTGGTATCATGGTGGTCCATGGAGCCCGCGTGGTGGACGGTTGTACGATACCGCTTTATCTACTATGGTTTTGGAAGTCTATTATCGACACATGCCCATTTACAAGGCGGCAGCCGCAGCTAACGGATTCCCCTTGGATTAATAGATTCCCCTTGGATTAATATCCATCTTAGTTAAATACAGACCGCAAGGCGTTGCGTTACGCCCTACGGTCTTTTTGTTAGAATGAACGACGAAAAACCAACCGAGAAGCGCAGCGGTATTCTACTGTTCTTGCCGGTTACCCTCTTCGTACTTTCCTGCCTTCCAATAAAATAGAGGCATTTAAGCCGCTAACACGACGACGGGGCAGGACTCCCTTGGAACGGCAAAAGCGATCTCGAATCGAGACGGGCAGTTGGGCTACCGACGGTTGCCGAAAAATTGGCTAGCGGAGTTCGGGGCAATTTTTACGGGAAGGCACGAAGACACGAAGAAGAATTATAAGGGGTGATTTAGAATACCGCATTGGTCGGAGGTCTTTACTCCTTTAGGAAGTTTCCGAGTGGTGCATTTCTATTCCCGCCACTGAAATGGCGGGTTATGGAGCGACTGACGGTTCCGGTTCTGTTCAACCGATACGCAGTTAAGAACGGGAGCAAGCCCCCTTTATGAAAGCGGGAGCAAGCCCCCGCACTTCAAAAGAAAACCTATAGACGTTTGTGCGTACACAAAAGAAAACAGTCTACTCAAGTTTAATTGATTCAATTGACGTGCCGTCGGTACGATTGCAATAGCAAGCCAAAACAACCCAATCGACGGAATAGGGAATCGCTCTGACGGATCCGTCGCACATTACCCCCTGAAATAAGGCGGCGTGAGCAGAGCCAAAATACTGAATACACTGATCTTCATCGTATGTTTTCAGGTCTTGAATTGGAACACGACGCGGATTCGGAACGTTGTTGCTGAGAGCCAAAATCGGCGTTAAATTTTCATCTCTATCAAATTTGGTAGGAGATGATTGATTTTTAAATGCGGGTCCCCACCGAGTATTATCCCAGTCGTAACCCTGATACGCCGGCCCGTTATCGCTACCGCAGGTTCCGTCAAAATAATCGTTGATAGTCAAGTATTTTTCGGCAACACAAAGCGTATTGCTCAATCCGTCTTTTACATCGCTTTCACTGTATTGTGAAGCTATATAGGAAATACCCGAGTTTCTGTCGTTTCCGTAGTCTCCACAATCTTTATCCAATTTATTCCAATTAGCAACCGTAGGATTCTTGTAAATCGCAGAACTGGAACCTGCACAGCTAGGTAAATCACAGGTCATTTGAGGATTGGGATAATTTCCGCCATTAACCGCGTAATCGGTTCGCGCATGTTCAAGCGTCTTATTCGCATTATATGTGGTTTGCTGCGCTGTATTTGTATAGGATTTATTGGGACGCCGGGTAGGACAGTTCATATACTTCGTCGGCGTTTTGGTTTGTTCGCAAATAGCAGCTTTTCTAACCGCGTTTCCCAGCCCGCCGTCTGCATCGGTAGCTCCAGCCCCGAGTCCTAAATCATGTAAAGGACCGTTTTCAGCGTAGGGTAGAATATTGTACAGCCAGCCGCCAGGTTGATTTCGGCTAAAACCCTTGTTTGGATCTCCCATCCAGCCAAATCCCCAGCCGCTGACAGGCCAGAACCCGTTGGCTTCGTGATGAGATTGGAAGGCAAGCCCCATTTGCTTGAGGTTATTTTTACACTGCAATTGGCGTGCCGATTCTCTTGCCGAGTTTACCGCAGGAAGAAGCAAGCCCATAATAGCTGCAATGATAGCAATGACTACCAGCATTTCTACCAGCGTAAAGCCTGATTTCAAATTGTTGTGTTTTGAATTAAACATTTTATTTCCTTCCTGATAGGATAAATTTATCAAAATACGATACTGAGTTAATCGGAAATCGGGATAGACCTTCTATAACTATTATACCCTTTTCTCCATTAATATAGTAGCCGTCTGACAAGAAAAAGTTCAAAAAAATAAAAAATTTATTTTACCCCGACTTTGGGACAGAAATCCGCCATCGGACATTGCTCACAACGGGGACTTCGGGCGACACAAACCGCTCTTCCGTGCATAATAATTTGGTGCCCTAGTTCAAACCAGGTTTCTTGCGGATTTAAGTCCATAAGAACCTGCTCAATTTTAACAGGATTTTCGGTTTCAACCAGCTGCCATCGGTTTGATAAACGGATAACGTGCGTATCGACGGGGATTCCGGTAACAATTCCAAAGGCGTTTCCCAACACAACGTTGGCTGTTTTATGCCCCACCCCAGGCAACGATTCCAGCTGCTCTCTGTCGGAAGGAACTTCACCGTTGTATTTTTCAACCAGAATCGCGCAGCATTCCCGGATATTTTTTGCCTTATTGCGGAAAAAACCCGTCGATTGAATATCCGATTCAAATTCTTCCTGCGAAACCTGAGCGTAATCCGCCGCGCTACGGTATTTTTTAAACAGCGTTTTGGTAACAATATTAATTCGTTTATCCGTGCATTGAGCGGAAAGAATCGTTGCAATAAGCAACTCCAGAGGACACGTATAATCCAGTGCGCATCGAGGATTAGGGTACAATTGCGCTAGAATTTCGGCGATTTTCGACATCCGGCCAGCAAGTTGTTTATTCGGCATAGTAGATATACACTCTATAATTTTACTTGAATTTCCCTGATTAGTCGGATTGATACCCGCTATATTACACCCTGCTTGTAAGTTCGACCTGTATTTATTTCGACCCTAATTGTAAGTTCGAATCTTTTTGGAAAAATCTGAAATACAATTCAGAATATCTCGAATTGGGGAATTTATACCACGACTACTTGATTTTTTCTCTTGACGTTGTTTTGATTTCACCCAATAAGTTGAGCTAACTCCTTGTTTTGCCGATCAGGGCGAAATGAAACAACGGATGTTTGTTATGCAAACCTGAAAAAGTCAAGTGGAACCAGTATATAGGGGCGATACGTATATCGCCCCGGTTATATCAGAACGGAATATTACAGTTTTTTGGCAATCAGGGAAATATCCTGTCCTCCAAAGCCGAAACTGTTGGAGAGAACGTAATCGCACTTTACCTCTCGGGCGACATTGGGCACATAATCCAAATCCAGCAACGGATCTGGCTCGTCATAGTTTATTGTCGGAGGAATAATTCCATCTCGCATAGCAAGCAAACAGTAAATTAACTCCGTCGCGCCGGCGGCAGCAATTAAATGCCCGATCATACTTTTTGTACTGGACATGGGAACTTTATACGCATCTTCCCCAAAAACGCCCTTGATAGAAATCGTTTCTACCTTATCGTTGATAGAAGTACTGGTTCCATGCGCGTTGATATAGTTTATCATATTAGGCTCGATGCCGGCGTCCTTAAACGCCATTTTTAAAGCGGCAATCGCGCCTCGTCCATCTGGATGAATATCG
>CAYZMZ010000072.1:7814-10547 GCA_964479655.1 uncultured Planctomycetaceae bacterium | reverse complement strand
GTCAATCCGATCAACGATACTCCTGAAGCCAATAATGCGACGCTGACCGTTTTGGAAGACGCGGATTATACTCCAATCTCGTTGACCTTTGGCGAAAACAGCGATATTTACGATATAGAATCGCCGAAGGCGAACCTGTCGTTCAAGTTCCAAGCGCCGACTAATGGTACGCTATATAATCGGACTGGCGCGGGCACGGAAGAATCTCCGTACGTATTCACGGCTATAACTATCACCGATGGCTGGACTGATTGGCTGACCAAGGACAATTACATGTTCTACAAGCCTAACGCCAACTATAGCGGGACGGAAACCGTTCAGTACCAAATCAAAGATTCCGGCATCGACGCGGGTTTGACGGCTGATGAAGACGCCGTATCCGAGTTGGCAAACTTCACGATTACCGTAACCGCCGTCAACGACGCGCCGGTACTGACGTGGGATACAACCAACGCTCCTGATGGCGCGTTTACGGTGGACGAAGATTCAGCCGCGAAAACCGATTGGGTTATCGGAGCCGTTACGGACGTTGACGGAGATACCGTTTCCGTTGCGAACCTGGTGGTTACCGATACGAACAGCGTTCTGAAATCCTACGAATTAGCCGTTAAAAACGGCAATCTCGTAATCAGTTACGAACTGAACGAGAACGCCAACGGCGAAGTTTCGTTCGCCTTCAAACTGTCCGATGGCAGAGAAGCGGAAGAACATCAGCAGGGAACTTACGAAGATTATACCCTGACGATGACGGTTGACGCTGTCAACGACGCCCCGACGGCAACCGACGCGACGTGGAACGTTTCTCTCGACGCGCTGGAAAAAGTGGTTTCTGGTACCGAAAGTACTTTTGTCAAGTTCGATTTCAGCGGCTATGTCAACGACGTCGAAGGCGATGCGTTGCAGTTTAATACCGTGGGAGAATCGACAACATACACCGTGTACAAAAACGGAACCGAAATTACAGACGGTTCGATTACCGCAGTTGATGCTTACAATGCGGAAGCCGGCACGGGAACCTTGACCGTTACCTTTGCTGGCGAACCCGCCAAGACAGTTGTCTTTAATTTGGCGTACACCGCAACGGGAATTGCGATTACCGGCGTAACCGGTGATACAGCTTTGCTGGACAAAGTTTCATTGGTATGCAAATATTACGTACAAGAAACAGAAACAGCAGAAAAGCTGGAATCTGATCCCGCTGCGTTCACGATTAAATTCTCCGCGTATACGCAAGATGATAGCGCGACATACGACGAAGTTACCACCGAAGGCGGAGCAACCCATATAATCGACGTTTTAGACAACGACAATCCCAACTGGGATGGCAAGACGTTTACGATTACCGCAATCAACGGAACGGCAGTTACCGCGGGTGCAACCTCAATTACCGTGGCCGGCGGAACCGTTCTGCTCAACGCGGACGGAACCATTACGTATAACCAGACGACGGACTATCGCGGAACCTTTACGTTCACGTATACGATTACCGAAGTGGTTGAAGACGGCGTAACGCCGGAAACCGCCGACGGAACCGTTACGGTTGTTGTCAACGCGATCAACCATGCGCCGACAGCCGCTCAGGTGAATGCGGCGATGGACGAATCCCAGACGGGAACGGACAAAGTCCTGCTGAACTTTGCCGACGCCGTTGCGGATCGCGAAACGGCTGACGCAGACCTGACGATTACCGTTGCCAACCTTGGTTTGGGTTCCTTGGTCGACGCTGCTGGCGACGAATTGACTCATAGTACCAACCCTAACAACGGAAGCAAGACGTATACCTTCAGCGCAACGGATACAGTGTACTACAAGCCGGTTCAGTACTGGAATGGAACTGCGATACTCTACTATACCGTAACCGACCGCTTGGAAGACGTGCCGACCCCGACCGTTGACGGCGCGGCTGCCAAAACGGTTCCGGGATCAGTTGTTGTAGTTGTCAACGCCGTTGGCACTACGCCGTCCGTTACCGCGACTGACAAGTCTGTTGACGAAGATTCCACCGGAACCAGCGTTACAGTCGGAACAGCGTCCATGCCCACCGGCGCGGAAGCTCTGGCGTCCGTCTCTGCGGTTGTTAAAGGCGATATTACCGCCCATAAACTCAACGATGGTTCGGATTCCTTGACCGCGTTGCTAGCTGACGGGTATACTTTCTCAATCGATACGTCAACCGGTGAAATTACGTTCAATTACGGACTGCTTGCAAACGTTTACGGCTCGCAGACGTTTACCGTTACCGTAACCACGGCAGAAGGCGGAACGAAATCCTTCGACTGGACGTTTACCGTCAACTCGGTCAACGATGCGCCGACGACCAATGGCGTTGCAGAAAAGGGTACCGTTACCGATGGAACCGGAAATTGGTCTAAAACAACGGCCGAATTGAAGGCTCTTATTCTCGCCGCCTCCAGCGACGTGGACGATACGCTTACCGACGCCATGATTACTATCCAGACGACCGGTATGACGGGAATCACCTACGATGCCGGAACCGATACGTACTCCCTGACAACGACAAGCCTGTCCGATACGTTTACTCTGTCGTACACGATAAACGATGGTCATACGGAAAATAATACCGTTGATGGCGTCATTTCCGTCAAGTTCAATCAGGCACCGGTAATCAACAACTACAGCGGTTTCCAAAGTGTAGATACAACCTCTGCCGCGCAATCCGGGGCATGGAAGTTATTCAGCTTGTCCGATGTACAAGACCCTGAAGGTAAAACA
>CAYZMZ010000072.1:4730-7804 GCA_964479655.1 uncultured Planctomycetaceae bacterium | reverse complement strand
AAAACAATAACTGCCGATCTGATTAGTCTTCCTGCCAACGCGTACTGGGGCCTTGTTTCCAAGGGACAGGATTCCAATTCGGTCTACATGGACTATGAATTTACCCAGGGAACATTTGATCATAAAACTGCCGTCATAACGCTAATCGACCCGGATGATTCAAATCTGGTCAGAACGGTAAATTACACAATAGCAGCCACGGCTGATATTTCCATACCGTTGAACTCAACCGAAACCGAAACCGGTCAGAGAGACATCGCCAGCACCGATAGTTACTACTACGATGTTACAACAGGTACTTTGACTACCGATTCCTCAAAGACGATAAACTTAAAATCGCTTTTTGGAACCGATGGTACGTTCACTGCAAAAATTATCAATATTGATGGGGCAGGAAATGTTCCTATTTACGATAATAGCGGTAATCAGACAGGTACAAAATATGTTTCTCCGTTGTTATGCTCTCCTATCAATGGAATCTTAGCCGCGACTGGCGATGATTTCGTAACCTTAAAAGTTACAAATGGTGAAGTAGCCGTTCAGGTCAAATCTTATGCGGGAGAACAGGATCGTTCCGTTGTATTACAATTGAGCGATGGAGTTAACACGATTAACGTAAATATCAATCTGACTCCTGACAGTGTTGTTAGCGTACAATACTTTGAATCTGTTCTTACTGAGGACGGGGAAGCCAATACCAAAAAACAATACACCATTGATAAGTGGTTTGGCGGGTCAAGTGTTGATACCACATTAACAGAAGCAAAAGAATTTACCTGTGCTCCAAACGAAAGCAGAGTATTTAACGTCTACGCCAACGATAGCTGGTTTATGACGGGAATGAATACAGCAGATGGACAAGTATTTACCATTGCTTTTGAAATCAATTTCCAGTCGGCTGTTGAAATCGACGGCTTCGATGGATTCAGTCTGGCGGAGTTGTCCAGCGATGGTCTGACTCTGTCCTGTGTAAAAATAATTTCAGCTTCAAACTACAACACGGCGATTGCCAAAGCGGAATACTATACCCGTACAGGATATTTTATTTATCATTATGTTGATTCGACAACCACCGCAACCCCGATATTCAATCTTTCTGCGGTAATTCGTTCCATTGACGGTAATAACCAAAACTTAAACCTCAATTCCCAAGTAGACGCGCGAAACGCAGTTACCGGGGCTGCCTTGTATGGTACGGAATCTGCCGAACAGACGATTGTACAGGGAACGGGGATTTACATGGCGGTTTCAACCGGCGATTCAGCCGCCCAAACAGCAGAAAACTTACCGGAATCAGAAACATGGATTCACGAGTGGCAGGCGCATTATGTTGACCTGTACCTCAATACACAGGTTCCAACGGTCAATATTGATGGTTCTGTTACGTTCACACTGAACTACGATGCAAGTACTTTTACTGCTACGAACTTTATTGCAGGCGATATTTTTGACGGTGTTGCACAAATAAAGGACGAAAACGGCAAAGTATTTATTACCGGTTTCCTGAAACAAAACGTTTCCTACGATGATGGTTTTGTACTGTTGGGACGAGTTAAATTTGACTCTCTTGGAACAGATGGACTGTCTGCAAATACCATTGGTTCAGTCGGTTTAGGTTTGTCCCTGAGCAAGATTGATTTGTCCGATACATCAGGAAATCAAATTTCCGTCAATACCAAAGTCGTAGCCAATACCCAGTTATGGGCGGTCGTTTACGATACCAACGACGACGGTATAATCAACATGGCGGACTTTGTCTCCTTCGCCTCGTATTTTAACACCAATACGATTGTCAGCAACGATGCCCTTGCCTGGGCATTGGACTTCGATAAATCGGGTAAAGTGGATATGTCAGACTTCGTTCAGTTTGCCCAGAATTTCAACGTTACCCGCAGCAACGGTTCGGTTACTTTTGCCGAAGGATTTATTAAACAATATATTGGAACAAACCTGGAAGGCGAAGGCGATGCGTCCTTAACCGAACTGGTGAATAAAGCCATCGGCGAATGGGAAACCAAGCTCGGTGTAGACCTGTCCGACGTCAATATCCAGCTGAAGGTTAAAGATTACTCCGACGCACAGTTGGGCGAGTCGTACATCGTCAGCCTGACCGAAGACGGCAAGCCCGTTACCGGCGTTATTACCCTTGATTCCAATGCGGCAGGATTGTACTGGTCGATCGATACTAACAACGTATCCGAAGGTAAGTACGACTTGTACACCGTAATTCTGCACGAAGTCGGGCACCTGCTCGGCTATACAGATCAGTACAGCGCGTTTGACAAGGTTACCGAATCCAATACCGGTGTTTCCGGCTCGCATTCAACCGATTCCTCGGATTTAATGTACGAAACCATCAATCCCGGTGAACGCAAAGATATTTCAGATACCGATGCTGAAATTATTAAAGATGCGTATAATTACGCTGCTGATAACGGCGCAACACTGACCTACGTTGGTTCCGTCGATATGTCCGCCGCCGCTACAGGAACGGTAACCTCCGAAACCGCCGTACAACAAACGGTTCCCGTGGTTGCAACCGGCATAGTCAATCAGGAACAGTGGACGAAAACATTGGAAACGAAGGTTGTCGAAGAACTCAATCGAATTGTAGCTTTAACCCATCAAAACGTAATTGATCAGGCAAGCGATGATTCAGATGCGGTTCTGGACGATTTCGCCGACGATGGATTCGCCGTTCAGCTAGCCGGCAAGACGACCGAACAGGACGCACTGTTCTCCGATCTATCTTGGATTTCCTCGAAAAACGAGGATACCTCTGACGACGAGTTGAGTATAGACCTCGAATTTCCGTTCGATTGAGCGTAAGGCGCACGCCAAGCGGTGCTTGCGGACACCGCTTGGGTCGTATTGAACGCGTTGTAATTACGCCGCTAACGCGACGATGGGCGGGGACGTCCCCGAGGCGGGGTTCCCTGTTGGGCTACCGCCCATTGCCGAAAATTGATTGGCGTTGTAATCACATGTATACATCCGTCCTCATTTGTATTCATCGCGTTGCGTTTCTTTCAACCTTTTCACACTGTAATCATAAGAAAATGAGTACTATACCT
>CAYZMZ010000072.1:2525-4630 GCA_964479655.1 uncultured Planctomycetaceae bacterium | reverse complement strand
TGCGTTTCTTTCAACCTTTTCACACTGTAATCATAAGAAAATGAGTACTATACCTAATTTTAATCAGTATAAGGGTATGTTTTGGGGACTGGTTGTCGGCGATTGCCTCGGTTCGCCTATCCAGTTTTCCTTAAAAGATAAACATCCGTATATAACAGAAATGGTTCCGTGCCATAATTTCAATACTCCGCCCGGATACTGGACAGATGATTCTTCAATGGCTTTCTGTATTGCTGAAAGTTACGTCCGGCTTGGGCGTTATGACCTTCAAGACATCGCCAATAACTTCGTTCGATGGCTGCAGGACGGCTTCTGGTCCAGCATGCCGCATGCGTTCGATATCGGAGGAGCGACCAAGTCGGGAATCAGCAATATCATCAAACGACATCAATTGGAAAACGGAACGGAAGATTCGCAGGGAAACGGCTCTATTATGCGTCTGGCTCCGGCGTATATTATTAACGTCGGCAATCCCAACAACCAAATCGCGCATCAAATCAGCGATCTAACCCATAATTGTACCGTCGTACGCGATGTAGTCGATAAAATGATCCGCATTTTAGATTCGCACGTAGCCGGTACGCGTACTGAACAACAATCGGGCTATTCCGACCGCGCGGAAGTAAGGAACTCCGGCTGGTCTGTTTCGACACTCCAAGCCGCGCTATGGGCATTTGAGAACTCGAAAACGTTTGAAGACGGTATGATTGCCGCCGTCAACCTGGGCGGAGATTCCGATTCCATCGGTGCGGTTTACGGTCAGATTGCCGGCGCGTATTACGGATTCGACGCGATTCCCGAACGCTGGATGGTAAAAATCAAAACCGCCGACCAAGTAAATTCCCTTATCGAAAATCTCATTCAAACGAAGTTTGAAAATAAGGAAAACGGGGAGCAAAGGAATATTTGTTAATACTGTCTTAAAGTTCAGTATTTATACTATAACTACTTGAATTTTCCTCTTGACGTCGTTTTGATTTCGTCATCGTACGAAAAAAACTCGTTTTACCGATTAAGGCGAAATGAAACGACTGATGTTCGTTATGCAAACCGGAAAAAGTCAAGTGGAATCAGTTTATTTAACGATCATTCTCCAGCATTGATGAATATGCTTGTTGCGGAAATCCTCCGGAATCGTACGGGCGGAAATATCGCGAATGGAATAAAGTTCAGATAAATCCTGCTGATATAATTTGAACCGGCGATAGTTATTGGAAAAATACACCACGCCGCCGGGAGACATCTTTCCAGCCAGCAAGGTCAGTAATTCTACATGGCATCGCTGAACGTCCCAGTCCTGTTCGGTTGATTTACTGTTAGAAAAAGTCGGCGGGTCGCATACGCATAAATCAAAAGACCGGTCTTCAATTCGGGACAGGAATTTCATCACGTCGCCTTTAACGTATTCGGCTGGATATTCAGGTGCGAAAAAGCCGTTCAGTTCCATGTTCGCCTCCGCCCAATCCAAATACGTCGGGGACAGGTCAACCGAAACCGTAGACGCCGCCTTGCCTGCCGCCGCATAACAGGTAAACGCCCCGGTATAGGAAAACAGATTCAAAAAACGCTTGCCCAACGCCTCTTTGCGAACCATCTCGCGCGTTATTCGATGATCTAAAAATAAGCCGGTATCCAGGTAGTCTGTCATATTGCACAAAAACGTCAAGCCGCCTTCGCGTGCGTCGATAACCCGCTCTTTTTGATCGAATTTTTCGTATTGCGCCTCTCCACGCATGCGCTGACGACGTTTAAGAAACACGTTTTTCGGCTCGACTTGCATCACCTCCGCCGCCTTAGCTGCCATTTTATCCAGCCATAACCGATGCTGCCCCACGTTGCGATCGTCCGGACGCTCGTATTCGGCAATATGGAGGTACTCGCCTTCATAATAATCAATCGCCAAGGGCACTTCAGGGAAATCTTTATCGTAAAGCCGATACGAAGTAATTCCCCGTTTGGGAAATCGCCTTAAATGCCGCGCCCGATTAGCCAAGCAATTCCCAAACTGTTCAGCCTGATAATTGGAATAGTCGTCCAAGCCCGCAAAAGCCGGCTTAAACGCGGGTTTAACCGCAGGCGCGGGTTTATTGCCCTGAACGGGTTTA
>CAYZMZ010000072.1:0-2515 GCA_964479655.1 uncultured Planctomycetaceae bacterium | reverse complement strand
ATCAGATTCTGCGTAATTTATATTTGTATCCGTGTATTTTTGTTCTTTCGAGATAGCGTCTGATTCTGTATGCTGCGGTTCCAATTCCGCTTGACTGGTTGGAAGAGGCGATTGCGGATTCTCGCTCAATTGAGGCTGGGAATTCCGATTGACGGCATGCGGATTCGGTCCGAGGAATTGGAAATACGTGCATTCAATTCGACTGTTGTATAACTTTCGACGGCGGTCTGCCTGCTGTCCGATAATCGATTCAAAATCAGTCCAGGCGGTAATAATAAAATGCGACCAGTCTGGCAGACGGCTTAAAACGGCGGGAATAGATTCGTACAACGGACGCAGCATCGCCATTTCACCGATTCTGTCGCCGTAGGGCGGGTTGCAGATAACGCAGCCAAAATGCCGCTTGGAGCTTAAATCCGCAAAATCCTTTTGCTGAAAATGAATATCGTTTGCTACCCCCGCTAATTCCGCATGCTGTCGAGCGAATTTAAGGGACTGAGCGTCTATATCGGTACCGATAATCTTTTCTTCCAGATTCGGCTTGATTAACGCCTGAGCTTCCTGACGAGCCTGAATCCACATTTTCGGGGGAAACAGCGGCCAGGACTGCGCGTCAAACTGCCGATTTAATCCCGGAGCGATGTTTCGCGCGATCATCGCCGCCTCGATCGGAATCGTGCCCGAGGCACAAAACGGATCGATCAGCGGACGCTCCGGTTCCCAGGTACTCAACAGCACCAATCCGGCAGCCAGCGTTTCACGCAGCGGAGCTGCGACGTTCATCAAGCGGTAACCTCGTCGATGCAATCCGCGTCCGGTAGTATCTAAAGTAATCGTCGCAACGTCTTTTAGAAGCGATATTTCTACCGTATACTGCGGACCGTCCTCCGGCAAAGTACGTGTTTTGTAGGCGTCCATGAGGCGATTTACCATCGACTTTTTCACCGTTCTTTGCAAAGCCGGGGTACTGGTAATTTTCGATCTGACAGAACGCCCCTCTACGGTAAATCCCGCGTTTTGAGGCATCCATTGTTCCCAAGGAATTTCATACGCAGCGTCAAAGAGGGTGTCAAAATCCTCGCAGGGAAATTCCGCCATTTGAATGAGTACTTTTCCCGCACAGCGGAGATTGATATTCGCCTTTATAACGGCGGATAAATCTCCGGTAAACAGAGTTCGTCCGGGGCCGGATTCCGCGTTATGCGCGTCGAAGCCCAGTTCTTTCAGTTCTCGGGCGACAACCGCCTCAAGACCCATCGTCGAGGTTGCTATTAATTTTAGATTATTCATAGCTTCATTGTACCGACAGAGCCAATAATTTCAACCCCCGTCTGAATCAAGCTTTTATACTATGACTACGCGATTTTTCCTCTTGACGCCGTTTTGATTTCGCCATCATACGAAAAAACTCCTCGTTTTACCGATTAAGACGAAATAAAACGGCTTGGACTTGTTAGGCAAGCCGGAAAAAGTCAAGTGGAATCAGTATATATCGGCGTAAAAATGACGCGGTCTCAGTTTTTATCCTCGTAAAACACGCGCTGGGCTTTACCTGCCTGACGGGGTAACTGGCCGGGTTTGTAAACATCGCCCTTGGGAGAAAAGCCGAGAGATTCCTTCAGCTTTTTCTCGACCATGTATCCGGTAACCCCCTCCTCGGCTTCCACGTTAATATGAACGTCTTTAATTCCGTGATGGTCTTCCAAAATAATTTGATAATGCGGGTGAACGCCCGGAATTTCCAACAACGCCTGCTCGACTTGAGAGGGGAAGAAATTGACGCCTTTGATGATAAGCATGTCGTCCAATCGCCCGGTAATCGGCTCGATACGAATATGACTTCTGCCGCAGGGGCATTTTTCGCGGCTGAGAACACGGGATAAATCTCCAGTTCGGAATCGGATAACCGGCAACGCCTGACGAGTTAAGGAGGTAATTACGACCTCGCCCCGATCTCCGTCGGCGCAGGGAATATTGGTATTAGGCTTGAGAATTTCGACAATATAATGATCTTCCCAAACATGGATACCGGAATGATCGGGGCAATCTTGACCTAACGTTCCCACGCCGCCGGTTTCGGTCATCCCGTAAATATCGAACGCGTCGATATTTAAGCCCTCTCGAATCGATTTTTTCATGTTGGCGGAGAACATTTCAGCCCCAAAAATCCCGATTTTTAGTTCAGGCAGCGTTTCCTTCATCTGCTCTAAAACCTCGATAATTCGCGGACCGTATGAAACGACGGCGGTAAGAATTTTCGTTCCGAACGATTTTGCCAAACGAATTTGCCGTTCGGTATTTCCGGAACTGGCGGGTACGATAAACAAATTAGCGGATCGAGCACCGTGATACATTCCAAAACCGCCGTTAAACAGACCAAAAGTCGGGGTAATTTGACAAACATCGCCGGGAAGTCCGCCTGCCATGTAATAGCAACGCGCCATGCATTCACCCCATTGCGCCAAGTCGCTGTTGGTATAAGGCATAACAACCGGCGTTCCGGAGGTACCGGAAG
>CAYZMZ010000071.1:0-10551 GCA_964479655.1 uncultured Planctomycetaceae bacterium | reverse complement strand
TTTACAAGCGGGTACCGACATCGGGGTTAGCGGAGCGAAATACCCTTGGATTGCAAAAACGCTAGCCAGGCAGAACGGAAATCTTCGATCTCTTCGCCGGATAACGTATGATCAGCCGCTCCGATTTGGGTTCGGAAGGTATACGATCCCATGCCGGGCTCCAGTCCTTTTCCCTTGTAACAGCCGATAAAACTTCGATCGGTTAGCAACGGGTGAGTGAACTCGGATAAAACCTTGTCCAAAGCACCGAATCCTGCGTCTAAAGACCAAACGAGGGAAAAATCCGCCCAGGAACCCGGAAAAACAGGAAGCGGCTGGAAATTTACGGTGGGGAATATATCCGCTTGAATGGCTTCCAAGTCGATTTCAAACCAGATTACCTGTCCGCCTTCCGATACGACCTTGGAAAGCATATCGCCCTCTAAATAGCCCATCGAACCGACTAGTTTTCCGTCGATTTTAATGCCGATCCAGCAACCCGGCTGCTGCCATGGGTATTGAGATTTATCGAGAATCTCAAATTCAGCGGGCTTTTCAAACCAAACGGAACTTAAATCTTCAATCGCGCCTTTGATTTGACGATAAAAATCTTCCAAAGACCCCGCCGCGGCGGTTTGATACGCAATCCCCGCCAAGCCATTTTTCTCCAAACAGGATTTTTCACCGGTATCGAAAAACGTATGACCGATTTCAAATAGACGGAAGGAATCGCGATACTGCCGATTTTTCTCGACCAATGCGAGCAAATTGGGAACCAAAGTCGTTCTTAAATACTTAAACTGGGAAGCAGACGGATTGGCAAATTCCATCGGTTTATCGCCGTCTTCCAGTTTTAAGCCCAAAGTATTAATCCAGTTTTCGTCGTACCAGCAATAATTATGCGCCTCGGAAAAACCGTGTCCGACAGCCAGCACGCGGCGGGCTTTATGTTCGTTTCTTAAAGGTGCATCTATGTACAACTTTCGCATCGGTAAAACCGGCATTTCAGGCGGAATATTATCGTATCCGTAAACACGGAGCACTTCTTCAACAATATCTTCGGGAATAGAAATATCCTTCCGGGCACGGAACGGCGGAATCCCGATTTTCATACTGCCGTTGGAAAGCCATTGAACGGTAAATTCCAGAGAATTGAGAATCGCCTCGATTTTTTCGTGCGGCAGCTTGATTCCCGCCAAGGCGTCAAAACAACTGGCAGGCATTTCAATAAAACGGAACTGATCGTCTAAATTACCGTCCATCGACCAACGGGTGGTAACCTTGATTTCTGCTCCCGATTCAGAGAGCAAATTCAAAATACGACCGGCCGCTACCTTGGTATTGATTTGCGGCTGAGATTTTTCGTACCGCTGAGCGGCGTCGGAGCGCAAGTCCAATCGGACAGACGTTCGCCGGATTCTAGCCGCTTTGAAATTAGCGCATTCGAGCAACATCCGCTTGGTTGTCGGCTTGATTTCTGAATCCAATCCGCCCATCACGCCAGCTAAGGCAACCGGCTGATTTTCGTTCCAAATGAGCAAATCTTCCGGCAGAATTTTCCGTTTTTGAGAATCCAGTGTTGTAAACTCCCGTGCGGTTTTAGAGGTGTCGATTCTAACTGAATTGAGAAAATCGCCGTCAAAGGCGTGCGTCGGCTGTCCTAAATCGAACATACAGTAGTTGGTAACATCGACCAGCAATCCCATCGTTCGCTGACCGATAGCATGCAATCGCCGCTGCATAATTAAAGGGGTAACCGGAATTTTAGGAGCTTCAAATCCAACGCAGCCGTAACAAGGACAGTTTTCTAAATCGTCTATTTTAATCGGAAATTCAGGTAAATTATTGAATTGCTCTAAATTAACCTGCGGCAAAGGCTTGAGTTTACGACCGAATACAGCCGCAAATTCGCGTGCAAAACCGTAATGCCCCCATAAATCCGGACGATGCGTAAGCGATTTATTGTCTATTTCTATCAGCGTATCGTTTTCGGGAATATAATCTGTCAGCAACGCTCCGTTAGGCACGTTTTCGGGGATTTCCAGAACGCCTTGATGCCAATCGGACAATCCTAATTCTCGGGCAGAACAGCAAACGCCGACTGAAGGCAGTTCGGCAACGGTTGCCTGCTGGACAACGACGCCGCCGTTGAGTTTGGTTCCAATCGGAGCGAAGGCGACTTTCATGCCTAAAACGCAATTGGGAGCACCGCAGACGGAATTGAATTTTTGCGTTCCGCAATCGACTACCACGCGGGTAAGTTTATGCTCCGGCTCGTTTTTGATAACCTCCGCTTCGATAATCTGACCGACTAAAACGCCTTTAACGTATCGATGCAGCGTTTCGACGCCTTCAACTTCGGCCGTCGCCAAAGTCAGACGGGAGGCAACCGTATTTATATCCAACCCTGAAAGGTCTACGTAATCCGAAATCCAGTCTAATGAAATATACATGGGAGTAAAATCTTTTTTAATGGTAAACCGATTTATGATACAACCGTCTGTTTTAATAATGCAGTTACTTATTTTAATGATACAGTTATCTGTGTTAATAAAACAAACGTTTGTTTGCTTTTTTCGGCAATACTAAACTGGTACCACTTGATTTTTTCCGGTTTGCATAACAAACCGCAGTCGTTTCATTTCGCCCTAATCAATAAAACAAAGGGTTGTTTGATTCTGGAGGGCGAAATCAAAACGACGTCAAGAGAAAAATTCAAGTAGTCATAGTATGAACAATCTTTTGGTTATTATATCATTTTTTTTTTTTTACTCAAGGAATGGGAGAAAAGAAGGTTAAAAAATCCGATTTTCTTATATTTTTCGTCCCCCCTTGCAGAAATCGATAAAAAAGGTTTAATTGAATAAAATTTGTAGTTGTTCATACGGATAGGGAATTTGTACCGTAAAAGAGGGTAAAACTCAATTGCGAGGCAGTTTCATTCCGTTTTTTTATTGATTTTGGAATCTATAGTAATAGGAGTTTTCCAGTGGCTGATCGAAATTTCGTAATGACAGACGGAAACGAAGCGGCGGCGCATGTAGCGCATCTTTGCTGCGAAGTTATGGCAATTTACCCGATTACCCCGTCCAGTACAATGGGTGAATGGGCTGACGAATGGTCTGCCGGCGGCAGAAAGAATATTTTCGGCGTTGTACCTCAAGTGGTAGAAATGCAGTCCGAAGCCGGTGCGGCGGGTGCGGTTCACGGTTCTCTTTCCGCAGGAGCTTTAACAAGCACCTTTACCGCTTCTCAGGGTCTGTTGCTGATGATTCCGAACATGTTCAAAATCGCCGGCGAATTAATTCCGACCGTTTTCCACGTGGCCGCTCGTACCGTAGCCGCTCATGCGCTGTCAATTTTCGGCGATCATTCCGACGTAATGGCTTGCCGTATGACAGGCTGGGCAATGCTGGCTGGCTGTAACGTTCAGCAGGCGCAGGATATGGCGATGATTGCTCATTCCGCAACGTTAAAATCCAGCGTTCCGTTTATTCATTTCTTTGACGGTTTCCGTATTTCTCACGAAATCAATTCGATGGAAAGAATTACCGAAGACCAGGTCAAGGCGATGATTCCCTTGGATTTGGTTAATAAACATCGACAACGCGCGATGAATCCCAATAATCCTACTTTGCGCGGAACTGCACAAAACCCGGACGTTTACTTCCAGGCTCGTGAAGGTTGCAACAAGTATTATGACGCTGTTCCGGCTTACGTTCAGGAAACCATGGATCAGTTTGCCAAGCTGACCGGTCGTCAGTATCATTTGTTTGATTACGTAGGCGATCCGAATCCGGACCGCGTAATCGTCTGCATGGGCAGCGGCTGCGGTATCGTAGAAGAAGCCTTGGATAAGCTCAACAAAGACGGCGAAAAGCTGGGGTTGGTAATTGTACATTTGTTCCGTCCGTTCGTCGGCAAAGCGTTGTCCGACGCAATTCCGGCGTCCTGCAAAAAGGTCGCTGTTTTGGATCGAACCAAAGAGGCTGGTTCTCTGGGCGAACCGCTGTATCAAGACGTTGTTACCGCCTTGGTAGAAAACGGTCGTACAGACGTTCAGGTTATCGGCGGTCGATACGGATTGTCTTCCAAAGACTTTACCCCGGCTCAGGCCAAGGGCGTTTATGACGCCATGAAAGCCGATTGTTTGAAATCCGTTAAACAGTTTACCGTTGGTATCAATGACGACGTAACCAAGCTGTCGCTTCCTTACGATCCGGCTTGGTCTACCGAGGCTAGCGACGTAACCCGCGCCCTGTTCTTCGGATTAGGGTCTGACGGTACCGTCGGCGCCAATAAGAACTCGGTGAAAATCGTTGGTACATATACAAATTTGTATGCTCAAGGTTATTTTGAATATGATTCCAAAAAAGCGGGCAGCGTAACGAAATCTCACCTGCGTTTCAGTCCCCGTCCGATCAAGGGGTCTTATTTCGTTTCCAGCGCGACTTTCGTGGCGTGCCATCAATGGCAATTCATCGAAAAAGTCGATATGCTCAGCCGATTACAGGTTGGCGGAACGTTCCTGCTGAACAGTCCCTACGGACCGAATGAAGTATGGGAACATCTGCCCGTTCAGGTTCAACAGGAATTAATCGATAAGAAAGCGCGATTCTTTGTTGTTGACGCCTATAAAGTCGGACATGAAACCGGTATGGGTACCCGAGTCAATACGATTCTTCAAACCTGCTTCTTCTCCTTGGCCAATGTTGGCGGCATGTCTTCAGACGAAGCCATTTCTCACATTAAAGACTCCATCCAGAAGACCTACGGTAAAAAAGGACCTGAAGTCGTTCAGAAGAACTGCGCGGCGGTAGACGGCGCGTTGGCTGCGATGTTTGAAGTTAAGGTTCCTGCTGTTGCCGATTCCAAAATCGTTCGCAACGCCGACTTCCCGGAAAGTGCTCCGAAGTTCGTTCGCGAAGTATTGGGAGTTATCAACAAGGGAGACGGCGATTCCTTGCCCGTTTCGGCTATGCCTGCCGACGGCGTTTTCCCGACCGGTACAACGCAGTACGAAAAGCGTTCTATCGCCACAGAAATCCCGATTTGGAATGCGGACGCCTGCTCTCAATGCGGTTTCTGCTCTTTGGTTTGCCCGCACGCCGCGATTCGTATGAAAGTATACGCCGCAGACTTGCTTAAAAACGCTCCGGCTGGATTTAAATCCGCCGACGCCAAGGGTAAAGAATACGCCGGTATGAAGGCGACCGTTCAGGTCTTCCCGGAAGACTGCACCGGTTGCGGTTTATGCCAGCATTTCTGCCCCGCTCAGGCCAAGGGCGCGTTAACGATGAAAGACAAACTGGAAAACATCGAAGTTGAAAAGCCGAACAGCGAGTTCTTCTTCGAGCAAATTCCGGATATAGATCGTTCCAAAGTCAACGCCGATACCGTCAAGGGTTCTCAGCTGCTTCGTCCGCTGTTTGAATTCTCCGGCTGCTGTGCTGGTTGCGGTGAAACTCCGTACATCAAATTGATCACCCAGTTCTTTGGAGATCGTTTGCTGGTTGGAAACGCGACAGGTTGTTCCTCCATTTATGGCGGTAACTTGCCGACAACGCCTTATACCAAAAACGCGCAGGGATTAGGCCCCGCCTGGTCCAATTCGCTTTTTGAAGACAACGCCGAATATTCTTTGGGTATCCGAGTTGCGTCCGATCAGCAGGCTGAATACGCCAGAACGATGCTCAAAAACGCAGCCGCTAAATTAGGTGATAGCTTCGTTGATCAACTTCTCAACAATCCGCAAAGAACGGAAGAAGAAATTGCCAATCAGCGTAAAATGGTTGCCGAACTGAAGGCCAAACTTCAGGGCGTTGACTGCGATTGCGCGCGCGCACTGCTTAACGAAGCGGATAACTTAATCCGTCGTTCGGTTTGGGCGTTCGGCGGCGACGGTTGGGCTTACGACATCGGATACGGTGGAGTTGACCACGTTCTCGCCTCCGGCAGAGATATTAACGTTTTGGTATTAGATACAGAAGTCTACTCCAATACAGGAGGACAGGCGTCCAAGTCTACGCCTTTAGGAAGCGTTGCGAAATTCGCGGCTGCTGGAAAACGATCTCCCAAAAAGGACCTCGGTATGATGGCGGTTGCTTACGGCAACGTTTTCGTAGGTCAGATTTCCGTCGGCGCCAATCCGCTGCATGCAATCAAAACGATTCGTGCTGCTGAATCCTATCCGGGTTCTTCCTTGATTATCGCCTACAGCCACTGCATCAATCACGGTATCAACATGATTGACGGTTTAGACCTGCAGAAGGAAGCGGTAAAATGCGGTTACTGGCCGCTGTACCATTTCGATCCTCGCGACGGCGAAAACGCCTTCCATTTGGATTCCAAGGCTCCAGAGGGCGATTACAAAGATTTCGCCATGAAGCAAAACCGATTCAAGGTTTTGGCGCGAAGCAAGCCCGAACTGTCCGACGAATTCCTCAAGGAAGCCTCCGAAGGTATTGTCAATCGTTTCAACTATTACGATCAACTGTCCAAGGTTAATCGCGTTGAAGACTAAGCTCAAGTGACGATTAGTTTTATAAGCTAAAGGCAGGCAGACTGTACCGCAACAAGTACAGTCTGCTTTTTTATTCGGACGATTGGTAAACGGCTTATCGTTCGGATTCATCGAATTTTATACTATGACTACTCGAAATTTTCTCCTGACGTCGTTTTGATTTCGCCCTATAAGCTGAACTTAATCCTTGTTTTGCCGATCAGGACGAAATGAAACGACTGGTTTATGAAATATAAGCCGGAAATTTCAAGTTGAAGCAGTATATGCAGAAAATCCTTTTGGGAAAGACGTTCGGAGGCTTGCCCCGTCGTTTCCGCTAAATAAATTTTCTCATTTATACAGAAAAAAACGGTCTGTGGGTATTTACGCGAACCGTAGAATCGGGTACAATAAACGAGCATGGTTTTTATACCTTAATTTATTATTAATTGGTGATTTAGATGATAGAACCAACCCTTATCGCGGCTATCGACGTCGGATCTAATACGATCCGTATGACTTTGGCTCAAGTAGAACCTGACGGCGTTTTTGAAATTTTCGAGCAGTACAATCGTTCTGTCCGACTTGGGCAGGATACGTTTTGTACCGATAGAATCAGCAACGAATCAATGCGTTCGGCGGTTGCGATTTTTCGCGATTTCAAAAAGATACTGGACAAATACCAAATCAAAAACGTGCGCTGTGCGGCAACAACGGCAGTACGCGAGGCGTATAACGCCGATGTATTTTTAGACCGTATTTTTATGACCAGCGGCATTCAGGTGGAAATTTTAGACCCCTCCGAAGAAAGCCATCTGATTTTAACGGCTGTATGCAATGCAATCAACGCTCATCCGCTGTTAGATCACGGACGGGTTCTGATTGTTGAAGTCGGCGGCGGTAATACGCTCCTGACGATTCTCCAAAACGACAAGCTGGAAAATGCGGTCTGCGTTAATTCCGGTACCTTGCGTTTGCGCGAACTGTATCAAAGCACCGAAATGTCCCCGCAGCAGTATATTCAATGCTTGGATTCTCATTTGGATACGGTTATGTTTACGGCCGTCAGCGGTCTTCATTTGGATACTATCGATACCGTAATTGCTGTTTCAGGCGGAGCGATTTCTGCGATTAATAAACTCGGCGTAGCAGCACCCGATGGTAAACTTGCGGTTCTGGAATCCAAAAAACTACAGCAATTTATAAAGATTCTTTCCAGCAAAAGCGAGATGGAACTGAGTCGGGATTACCAAATTCCGTTTGAAGACGCGCAGCGAATCGTTCCTTCAACAACGATTTTCCGGTATTTACTTCGTCAAACGAAGTTGGAAAAGATGTATTTCAGTACCGCCTCCATGCAGGAGGGACTGGTTCAAAATATGGCGTGGAATATCGCCGGACGGGAAGATCAGTACTGGTCTAGCGGGGTTTTGGATTCTGCGCGTGCGTTGGGCGAAAAGTTTATGGTCGATTTAGAACATAGCTCTCGGTTGGCTGATTTTGCGGTAAAAATATTCGATATGTTTACCGATATTTCCGGACTTACCCGCCGACATCGACTGCTTCTTTACGCGGCGGCGTTATTGCACGAAGCGGGGTATTTTCTCAACGCCCGGGCGCATCATAAACATACGTATTATTTAGTAGCCAATTCCGATATTTTTGGCTTAAGCCGGTTAGATATAGATATTGTAGCTCAAACGGCGCGGTATTATCGGAAGTCTCCGCCCAAGCCGACGCATGAATTTTACATGGCGTTACCGCGTGAACAACGGGCGGTTGTCTCCAAACTCGCGTCGTTTTTACGCGTTGCCGACGCCATTATGCAGGGCTGCGGCGGGGATTTATCCCAAATCGAGCTGGTTCGGGAAAACGACAATTTAAAAATCCTGCACTCGCCTGAAATCGACCCGATTTTAACGCGGCGTTTGCTGATTTTTCAAGGGAAGTTATTCGAAGATTTATACGGTGTATCTTTGATCCTGGAAGAACGTTAATAGAGCAAGCTCTCGCTTGGCTCAGTTATCAATCCTTCATTAGGGAATAAATGTTCATGTCTGTGTACGAAACACACGGCTATGAACATTCAACCGCTAACGCGGTTGGAGAACAATCGGTATTCAAAATCGGGCGATTCATGGAATCAAGACTCACCGGGTTGAGGTCGATACCGAGTCGCCCCAACCGCATAACAGTCGGGGGACAAGGTCGCGATTGTAATACGGACGATTATTCGAAGGGATCCTCTTCGTCAGAATCATCGCTTTCTTCTTCGTCGGAATCGTCGCTGTCATCGGAATCGTCGATTTCTTCTTCGTTGGAATCATCTAAATCAAAAACCGGTTCAAGCGTCGGTACAAATTTACCGTAATATTGATAATTGGCTTTTAGAATGCTAAACGGTACAATGCTTTCAATCAAAATTCCGTCTTCAATTCCGGAAATTTCAAAATGATTGTTTTCGGTACTGTCGTAGGTTGATCCCATCAATTTTTTAAACCGATTTATGTCTTCTTCTTTGAATTGACCGGAACGAGCTAGAATATCGTTTTGGAATTTAATAAAAGGCAAAACCTGGGAATTAATAACCAGTACAGGGGCTTTACTCGGCTGCGCAGAGGCTTTGATCGCCTTGGTCAGGTTTTCTACGGCATTTTTCCCTAAACTCCAGCAAACGATATTCTTACCGAATCCGAAGGCTATAACCAGCTTGTCCGATTTAAAGTAGTTGCTGAATAATTGAATATCCGTATCGGTATCGTCAGGACATAATTCAGATACTTTCAAAGTAACGGTATGAATATTAACTCCGTTGACCTTGGCGATATTGGTTTTCAATCCGTTTTTAACGGGCACCATACATTTACAGCCGTTTTCCGCTCCGGCTTTGATTACTTTCGCGGCTAGCGATTCAACCTTGCCGGCATCAACTAACCAACGGGCGACGGTTATGGAAAGCCCGTTTTCCTTGCTGACATCGACGGTTCCAGCGCAATCGAGATTTCCTTCCTGAAAATTCTCCCGCAGAATCGTTTTGAAATCAGGCAGTAATTTTTGCGCGGCTTGAGCGGCTTTGGGGTCTTCAATTTGATCATCGATTTTATCAGAAATAGCATCTATAATCATACTGCTGAGTTGTTCAACCTGTTTATCGCTCAGAACGTTGGCTTTTCCCGCCATTTGCCAGGCAAAGGGGGCTTTGGGGTCGAAAAATCCAGCCAGATTCGTTTTAATATTTTTTGCAGAATTAAAGAACTTAGCGGAGTTGGAATTAGGTTTGACGTTTAATTTAGCGTTAAAGACCAAGCTTTCGTCTTTTAAGAGCAAGCCTATTTCGGAGCAGGGATTGTCTTTGGTTAGGTCTTTGAGAGCTTGAAAAGCGTTATGGTTGAGCGATTTTAAAATGTCGGCGGCAAGTTCGTCGATATCGTCGTTATTTTGGATTGCTTCGAGTATTTTCGATTCGCCCTTTTCCAGCAGCTTGATTACGTTGTCTACTCCGACTCCCACTGTACTGGCGGATAATCCCAGCAAATAGGTTTTGGAGAGGGAATCAATTTTTTCTGCTACTTCGGGAGAAATAGAATCGGGCAAGACGGATTCTGTATTAGAAACCAGCAAGAGATTTTCTTTTTCAATTCTGCGGAGAAAAACCGGGGTATCGTTGAGATTGAGTTTCAGAATCCCGTTGTCGAGTTTTTCTAAAGAATCTTTTTCTTTAACGAAGTGCAATTTAAGAGCCTTCCAGCTTTTAACCGGCAGAACCAGATAACCGTTTTCTTCGTTTACCAGAACCAGAGCCGCCGGACGTTTCAGATCGAATCCGCCGTAAGGTCCGTCAAGTCCGATCGTACTTTGAACGGGAATCAGAGCGATTGCGCCTGTCGGTTCGTTAATTGCCAGGGAAATCTTGGTAACGGAATCAAAAAGATTGGATACGCTGCTGACGACAGCAACGCCGAGCGGGGCTTTGTTTGCCGACGTTGTTTCAGCCGACAGTAAGGGGGACACAAATCCATAGCCGTCAACTTAAGCGGAAAATAGTTAATATAGGTACTGTAGGATAGAAG
>CAYZMZ010000070.1:0-10581 GCA_964479655.1 uncultured Planctomycetaceae bacterium | reverse complement strand
CTAAAACAGTGGCGTTAGTTAAAATCAGCTCATATAAAGCGACTACCTGACTGTCTGCGGGCACTTTGTCTGCAACGACCGGACGATAGGGCGATGAATTATCAGGCGTTAATCGCTTTTCGTACCCAATTAAGCGGTAGGCTTGAACCAGATCGGGATTAAATTCTACATCTACAAAAGCGTTTTTTGCGATAATTTCGCTTGAACCACCGCTTTTTGCCTGAACGGCGACTTTCGCCAGTACCAGACCCTGCGCCCATGGATGAACGCCCATTTCAAAAGTTACCGTAAAGGGACAATTCGCCCCCTGTTCGACCTGAGGCAGATTGTAACGGAAATGATTGATGTACTGTTCTACACGTACTGATTGCTCTGGAGGCAAGGAAAACGCTTGCGTTAAATACCGATTCATAATAGAATAAGAACCGTCTCCTGGAAGCAGACCAAAGGAAGATTTGGGCTGCATGGAAACGTATTCTATCGGATTTTCTACCGTTAAGCGGTCTGACATTTGATCGTCGGAAACGGTTCCGCCTAAATTCTTCCCCTTAATTCCAGAGGGTATTCGCTTGGATAAATTCGTATTTCTGTCTTGGGAAGCGTAGTAATCAGCCAATCTGTTTTTCCAGCTGGATAACGCCGAAGAGACATAAGAAATCTTCAATTGCGGCTTGGCAACGGGAGAAGATTCGTTAAACTGACTAGCCTGTTCGGGGGTAAATCCGTAAGAATCCCACGTTTTGGAATGGGAAATTTCCAACGCGTCTTCGCTAATTGTATGCGGAATTTCTATCACCAATAAATCGTCTGGAACTTCCTCCGTTATACTGGATTCCGCCGATTCTGCCGACGTAGTTAGCGGGACGGATTTTACCGCCGTGGTTGATTTCCCCGCCATTGACATCGATAAAAAATAAAATACGCCGCCAATAAGAAGTACAACAGCCGATTGAATAAAGAACTTTATCCAATGAGCATATTGAGATTGCGGTTGTCTTTTTGTTATAGGGGACGGCAACGGAGCTTTTGGCAAGGCGTCAAACAAGGATTCTATCGTTCTACGGAGCGATTCTACCTGGGCGGCAAAATCGGCGTTGTGCGCGATCGCTTGTTCGATCTCCTGCGACTGTTCAGCAGACAACTCCCCTAATATATAGGCTGAAACGCGCGGGTCTTGTATAGTTATCATTATTGTATTTCCTAAACTAAAAATTCCGATCCAAGTCAGCCAGATATTTTCGTAATTTCAACAACGCCTCATGAAGCAGCCAACCAATCGTCGGCTTGGTTTCTCCCGTAATTTGTGCAATCTCATCGTAAGAAAGCTGCTGTTGAAATTTTAGTAAAACGACCTCCCGCTGTCGGGCAGGAAGCAAATTTACCTTTTCTAAAATCTGGATAGATAATTCCTCCCTTTCCATTCCCCGCTCTGGAGAAGGCTGTTTTCGAGCCATTTGCTCGGGAAGAATATCTGTTTTAAGGATATTTTCAACCTTTTGCGTTCGTTGATTGCGTCGAAATTGATCTATAAACAGGTTCCGCGCCGTGCGATATAACCACGCTCGTTGCGCTCCTGACTGAATTTCCGATTTCGACTCAAAAAACCGCAGATACGTTTCCTGAAGAATGTCTTCTCCCCAACTCCAATTCCCCGTCAAACGAACCGCATAAATGCGTATTTCGTCGTAAAACGGTAAAGGAGAATTAGAATCTTTTGACATTATTCACTCGTTTCTGTGAAAATAACCGGCTGTCTATACAATTATAACGAATTAATCCATGTATTATTAGCCTAAATTATAAATCAGAATAAAAAAAATACAATCCGGGAGTAGAAGAATAAAAAAAGCCTGATAAAAAATATCAGGCTTCGTAATTTATATATGCAATTCTCAAGCAAATTCACATTAAAATATCAGAATCAACAGTATTTAATTGAACTCTGAAATTACAACTAAGGAATTGCGAAATTAGCAGTAACTATAACAGAATACTACTCTGCAACGACTTCAGGCTTTTGAGTTTGCGTCTTCTTGCGGTCGTATTTACCAACGAACTCAATCATAGCACGCGCGCCGGCGTCGCCTAATCGAGGGGTCGCCAACTTGAGAATACGGGTATATCCGCCAGGACGAGTTACAAACCGGGGAGCAATCTTATCGAATAAAATCGATACAGCAATTTTATCCTGAAGAATGTTGTACGCACGACGCTTGGCCGCAACAACCGGTGCCATAGCAGCAACCCATTGAGAATGCTGTTCGCTGGCTCGCCATGCCTTCCATTCTTCCGAACGACGTTCGCCGTTAAATCCCAGCTTTTTGGCTTCGGTTAACTGCGGCAATACATTCTTCGCCAAAGTAACCAGCTTTTCAACAACCGGACGAATTTCCTTTGCCTTGGGCAATGTCGTAATCATGCGACCCTGAACCTTGGCATCCGGCTTCGGGTTACGAAGTTGCTTACCCGTTTTACCGACGTTGTAGTTATACTTCTGATAATCTTCCTGAGTCGCTTCCGTCAAAATCAAAGATGTTGCCAGCATGCGCTTTAATGCACGTTGATGATTGGGATTGCGGCCGAGTTTTCGACCAATATTTCGATGTCGCATATTTCTATCGCTTCTAAAAAAATGTTTTTATTGAAACAACCCGGAATCCGCCGCTCCGGGCACTTACCCTGTACGAACCAGTCGTTCAGGTCTAAATACAGTTATAATATAATTACCTTATTTTTTTCAATCAAGTTCTAACCGGATAGAAATAACCCGTCAAAACTTGCGTTTCTCGCCGTATAAAAGTAATCTGATAGACAGCCGAAACGATCTTGAAAAAACTTAAGTTAAACTAATATACCATTATTGGAAGGGATTAGCGTAAACAGGGGGAAGTCTCATTCCCAGCTGTAAACCTAATTCGGAAAGTTTTTCACGAACTTCCTTCAGTGTGGTTTCACCAAAATTCCGAACTTCCAGCAACGATTCCTCCGTTCGGGAAACAAGTTCACGAACCGTCATAATTCGTTCTGCTTCCATACAATTGGCAGCCCGAACCGAAAGATGAAGGTCAGCAATAGAACGGGATAGCTTCAATTCAACCTCAGGAGCCAACCCGTCGTTACGAATGCTTTTTACTTCGGAATGAATTTGAGAACCCAATTCAGCATACTGAACAAAAGGGTTTAAATGTTTACGTAATATTTTGGCGGATTCTACCAACGCCATTTCAGGCGAAATAGAACCATCTGTCCAAATCTCAAAAATCAGCTTGTCATAATTGGTTTTTTGACCAACACGGGTTTCTTCGATTTCATATCGAACTCTGACTACCGGGCTAAAGGCCGCATCAACCGGAATTATACCAATTTCCTGAACCTGATTTTTTCGTTCTGCAACCGGAACGTAACCACGTCCCTTTTCAACAATCATCTCCATTACAAACGGAACATCTTCGGTTAAAGTTGCAATAAGATGATCCTTATTGATTACTTCAACCATGTCGTCGGTAATTACGTCGGCTCCGGTTACAACACCCTTTACATGCTTCTCAATACGAAGCGTACGAGGCTGCTCTGAAACAGACTTGACAATTAACGACTTTACATTCAGAATTATTTCCGTAACATCTTCCAACACCCCAGGGATAGTAGTAAATTCCTGAACTACTCCCTGCAGTTTGACCTGAGTTATCGCACTGCCTTCCAGACTGGAAAGCATGATTCGACGAAGACTGTTACCAATCGTTACGCCAAATCCGTGTTCAAAAGGTTCTGCAACGAACTTGCCATAGGTATTATTTTGATCATACTGTTCACATGTTACCTGACTAGGCAGTTCCAAACCACGCCATCGAATTCGCATGGATATCTCCAGTTGAGTTAAAGGACTGAATTCTATTTCAATGAACTGTTTTACCCGCTATCGGTGCACTTTCGATACCAGCACGAATGATTATCATTTATCAAATAGCTGCAATTCGATAACCTGAATCAACCCGTTCCAGCTCATTACGTTCGTTACAAAAGTCGAACTAAACCCGACGTTTTTTCTTCGGACGGCAACCGTTATGAGGCAACGGCGTTGTGTCTTCGATTGACTTAACAATCAGACCTGCCGCTTGCAGTGCTGTAATCGCACTTTCACGTCCGCTACCCGGCCCTTTGACTCTAACATCTACTTCCTTCATACCGAACTTAATCGCCTTCTCAGCTGCTTGCTGAGCGGCCGTCTGTCCGGCAAACGGCGTACTCTTTCGGCTGCCCTTGAAACCATTGGTTCCCGCGGTCGCCCAACAAAGAATATCACCTTTCATATCTGCTATACTTACGTTCGTATTGTTGAACGTTGCTTTAATAAAAGCAATGCCCGCCGTTACATTACGACGCACTTTTCGCTTCTTTGCCTTAGCCACTTTATACTCCTGTTCAAATATAAATCAGAACTGTAATTGTTATTGTTATCAGACTACGCCAGTTAATACTTCATTATAACATGTACAAAATTCCTTTGCACATATTTTGAATGAAATAAAACACAACTAACGCAAGTCCTTGACGCCCTTCTTGCCCGCGACTGTCTTTTTCGGTCCCTTACGAGTGCGAGCATTCGTTTTTGTACGCTGACCACGTACCGGCAAACCACGTCTATGACGAATTCCACGATAGCAGGCTATTTCCTTCAGACGCTGAATGTTCTGAGTGCGCTGACGACGTAAATGACCTTCAACAACGAACTCGTTGTCCAAAATCGCCGCCAACTTTTGTACCTGTTCTTCTGTAACTTCACGCATGCGAGCTTGCGGATCGATTCCAACTCGACGACACAGTTCACGCGCTACCTGGGGACCAACTCCATAAAGATACGTCAACGAAATTACCGCAGGACGATCATTCGGAATATCAACACCTAAAATACGAGGCATAAAGCTCTCCTGATATACTGAAATTTCTTAAAATGTAACTATCAATAACAATTTAGAGAAAATCTCCAAATTCCTGACGTGCTAAATGTTTAACTTTAACACAAAAATACTAGCCCTGACGCTGCTTGTGTCGCGGATTTTCACAAATCACACGAACAACACCTTTGCGACGGACAATTTTGCATTTCTCGCAAATACGCTTAACGCTGGCTCGAACTTTCATTTTTTCACCTATCTATTATGTTTTGCGGACTTTAATCTACCCTAAAACCTAATATTTACGCTATTATTACGTTTTCAGGGTAATTATTCTATTTTTGCCCGTCTTTTTCTCTATCAGAAATTGGAGTTTGAATTATAACGTCAAATTCTGATTACTCAAGGGGGGCAAAGGTTTTTTTGCCAAAAATTTAAAAAATTCTTGAAATTAGTATTGACTTTTTTTAATTTCAGGTTTCATTTTTGAAATTAGCGTTCCAATACTCGTTATCTCCGGCGGTTAAAACGAACGGACCGTCGGAAGTTATCGCGATTGTATGCTCGTAATGAACACACAATTTGTGATCTTTGGTTACCAGCGTCCAACCATCGGATAATTCACGCAAATTAATCGTTCCGACAGTTATCATCGGTTCTACAGCTATAACGACTCCCGGACGAAGGGAAAAATCGTATCCCGGACACGGATAATTGGCGACCTGCGGCGGCTGGTGCATTTCGTGCCCGATTCCATGACCTACCATACATTCCACCACGTTATATCCGTGATCGTGTACGTACGTAGCCATTTCAGCAGCCACCAAATTCCAGCGGGTCTTTGTTGCAAGCAATTCTATCGCCAGATTCAAAGTTCCCTTGCCGCAATCCATCAATTTCTTCGTTTCAGAACTAACCTCACCAACCGGATACGTCCAAGCGGAATCTCCACACCAGTTGTTAATTTTGCAGCCGGTGTCCACGCTAAGAATATCACCATTGACCAATTGCCGATTGTTGGGTATTCCATGAACCAGTTCTTCGTTGATAGACATACAGGTTACCGTTGGATACGGACGCTGACGCCGACTCAGTTGAACGTTCTTAAAACAGCCAACCGCTTTATGCTCGTCGAAAAAAGCTTCAACTTTAGCATCAATCTCCCTGGTCGTAACTCCCGCCGCTACCATGGATTCTACAATTCGGTGCGCTTGATAAACCAGTAACCCGGCTTGACGCATTTGATGAATTTCACGAATCGATAACAGCTCTTGACGAAAATTTTGCATGGTGATTATTCTTTTCTGTGTTTACATGTACACAATGTTTATTTAGCAACCTTGGACTATTTGGCAACCTTGTCCATCTGTTCTACTACTCTGGCGAAAATCTCGTCAATCGTTCCTAATCCGTTTACGCTTTTCAGCAGACCGGATTTGGTGTAGTAATCCAACAACGGCGCTGTTTGATTGCGGTACGCAACCAAACGATTGCGAATCGTAGCCGGATTATCGTCCGCTCGACCGCGTCCTGCTAAACGCTGGAACAGTTCTTCTTCAGGAACTTGAAGTTCCAAAACAATGTCTAACGGCGTCCCTTTAGCGGCAAGCATTGTATCTAACGCTTCTGCCTGGGCGATCGTTCGAGGAAATCCGTCTAACAAATATCCGCCTTCACAGTCTTTGCTGTCCAAACGTTCGGCAATAATCGAGACAATAATTTCATCCGGAACCAAAGCTCCGGCAGACATATATTCGTCTGCTTTAATTCCAACCGGAGTTTTTGCATCTCGTGCAGCACGAAGCATATCACCGGTGGAAAGATGAGCCATACTGTATTTTTTAATCAATCGTTCGGCTTGGGTGCCTTTACCCGCTCCCGGAGGGCCAATAAATACCATTCTCATGGATTGTGTCCTTTGTGTTGATGACCAGCTGAATTATTTCAGTTAATGAATCAGCATTAAAAAAATGAGAATAACAAACCGAAATCTGTTATTCTCTTGTATATTATGGATCGCCCGGTTGAGGACGCCCAATTTTTATTTCTGTAACAGACCTGTGTAATTACGCATCACCAAGTGAGAATCAATCTTCTGAACCAGGTCAAACGCAACACTAACAGCAATCAGCAATCCGGTACCGCCAAAGAAACTGGCAATATCGTAGCCAATTCCCATTTCCGAGGATATTACCGTCGGTAAAATCGCAACGATCGCTAAAAACGCCGCGCCAACGTAGGTAATACGAATCATAACCTTTTCCAAATAATGAGCCGTTCGCGTTCCAGGTCGATGACCAGGAATAAACGTTCCATAATTCTTCAGGTTTTCGGCCATATCCTTCGGATTGAATGTAATAGCCGTCCAGAAATAGCAGAAGAAGTAAATCAAAACGATGTATAACAAATTATACGTCAGAGAACTTCCTCGAGTGAAAACATCGCTCAGCGTTACAGCCCATCCATGCCAAAAATCACTTGAAGTTATCTGTACCATCCAACGGAAACCAAAGGAAGGGAACAACAGCAAAGAACTGGCAAAAATGATCGGCATAACACCCGCCTGATTAACACGCAGTGGCAAGTACTGACGATTTCCGCCAAACTGACGGCGACCGCGAACATGCTTTGCCGTTTGAGTTGGAATACGTCGCTGTCCCAAGGTTACAAATACAACCCCCGCAACAACGCCGACAAACAAAAACGCAAGAACAAGCAGTTTTTCTACGCCGATCGCTCCGCCTTCAGAACCAATTTGAATACCTTGTTTAAACATCGGTCCAAACAATTCAAATCCCGCTCGAGGCATTCTGGCGACAATACCAGCCATAATCAGCAAACTGATACCGTTACCGATACCGTATTCATCTATTTGCTCACCCAGCCACATTAAAAACGCGGTTCCACAAGTCATGGTTAATACCGTAGTAAACCACCACGACATGTATAAATGCCCATTTTCGGTAAGAAAAGCTGGATTCATTAACCCGCTTTTAACCAAGTATCCTAAATATGCCGCGCTTTGAAATAAACAAATTACAATCGTTGCGTAACGTGTCCATTCATTGATTTTTTTACGACCGGTTTCGCCTTCTTTTTGTAATTTGGTAAGAGGCTCATAAACGCTGCCTAACAGCTGGAAAATAATAGACGCCGAAATATACGGCATAATTCCCAACCCAAAAATCGTTGCTTGGGATATATCGCTGGCACTAAACATAGCGACCGTACCCAACAGATCTCCGAACGCGCCTTTTTTCATGCCTTCGGTATAGGCCGTCATTTTACTTTGATCAATTACCGGCAAGTGGATTTGAGTTCCAACTCTGAATACCATCAAAAGCAATAACGTCAGTAAAATCTTTTTACTTAATTCCGGTATGCTAAAGATAACCCTGATTTTTTCGAACATGCTGTATACGTCCTTGTGGGGGTGAAATCTGTTTAGTTAAACCAAAGAAAATAATTTAGCTGCTGTCTTCCTGATATTGCAGCCAACTATTTTATTATCTGAATACTGTTTGTTATTGATATGTCAACGCCGACTGAGTAAAAAACGCAGTCGGCCATTGCAAATCGGTAATAAAGTTAGCGGATTATCCCACTATTTCTTATTGGAACCCATCTTGTTTTTAACAACAGGCTTGCGTCCTTCAGCTTTTTCAATCGTGCAACCTGCCGCAGTCAGTTTCTCGGAAGCCGTCTTGCTAAACCGATGCGCTTTAACTGTCAGCTTTTTGGTGATTTCGCCATCACCTAAAATCTTCAGGCAAACAAATTTCTTGGCTAAAGAATTCTTAATGATTCCCAATTCCTTTAATGTTTCAATGGAAACAACGTCACCGTCTTCGAAGGTTGCATCTAAATCTGCAACATTGACGGAAAATACTTCGTCTGCAAATGAATTGGTAAATCCACGCTGAGGAATACGCTGAACCATCGGCAACGAACCTCCCTCAAAAATAGGAGATTTGCGGCTTCCAGATCGAGAGCCGTCACCATTGCTTCCGCGTCCGGCTGTTTTACCAGTTCCAGAACCGGTACCACGACCAAGGCGTTTACGCGCCCGGTTCTTATTGATACCACTATTTATATCTGTTAAATTCATGACAGGGTTACTCCTCTCAGACGTTCAATCTCTTGACGAGTACAAGTTCCTTGTAAACCAGCAATCGCCGCTTTAACAAGATTCAAAGAATTGCTTGTACCAAAACTTTTGGTCAGAATATCATGAATACCAGCTGCTTCGCATACTGCACGAACCGCTGCGCCGGCAATAATTCCCGTTCCAGGACGAGCCGGAACCAAAACGACTTTGGCGGAACCGTATTCACCGATAACCTGATGCGGAATAGTACGACCGTCTAGCGATACCTCAACCAGACTACGTGTACCGTCCTTAACTGCTTTTTCTACTGCCGGGGGAACTTCATTGGCTTTGCCGTAACCCCAGCCAACTTTACCCTTGCCGTCTCCAACGACGACCAAGGCGGCGAAACTAAATCGACGACCACCTTTGACCACCGCTGCACAACGACGGACTTTCACTGTTTTTTCAACCAGTTCGCTTTGATGACTTTCTGAAGACATGCTTTTAGCCTATTATTCTAAATGGTTAATCTGATTTGTTATTAAGATTATTTCTTGGTTTGCTTCGCAACTTTAGCGTCTGCCTTAGCTGCCTTTTTGGCTGCTCCACTCATTTTTGAAGTGGATTTCTTGGCTTTGACTACCGGTTCCGGTTTGGCACCTAAATCTAATCCCGCATCTCGTGCGGCATCGGCCAACGCTGCCAAACGACCGCAGTATTTGTAGCTACGTCGATCAAAAACTGCTGATTTAACACCAGCCGCTAAACAACGTTCGGCAATAGCTTTACCAACTAAAGCCGCTGCTGCACAATTACCGCCATAAACACCGGCTCCACAAATCGACTTGTCTTTTGTTGAAGCACTGGCAAGGGTTACCCCTTTTTCGTCATCGACCAGCTGGACGTATATGTTTTTCAAACTGCGGCAGACACACAATCGCGGACGTGTCGATACTTCTTTAATCGCATTGGATACACGCCACATGCGTCGCTTTCGTTTGAGACTATTTACTTTGCAATGTTCCACAATTATACCTTTTCTTCTAATTCAGCACAAGACCGAACTACCTAAAATTATTGATTGATTCCATACAATCTCAGAATATTCTAGCAATATTTTAATTCTTGGCAAGTACCAATATTAAAATTTACGCCTATATTCCATACAATTATTGATATTTTAATAAATATTAAACAATAATCGCTGTATTATTTACCTACGTTTTTGCTCTCTTTACGACGAACGTGTTCGTTTTCGTATCGAATACCCTTACCCAGATAGGGTTCCGGCTTGCGGAGTGCTCTGACCGAAGCAGCAAAATTCGTTACACGCTGCTTATCTATTCCCTGAATCAAAATATGCTGTTGATTCGCACAGGTAACCTTTAAGTCAGCGGGAATTTCAACTTGAAGTTCATTGGCAAAGCCAACCCGAAGCTGTAATTTATTTCCTTGAACTGCTGAAATATAGCCTGTTCCAACAACCTGTAATCGGGCTTCGTAACCTTGAGTAACTCCAACAACATTGTTAGCTAACAACGCACGGGTTAAACCAAAGAAGGCTCTCGTCTGACGATCTTGAGCTGTAATATTGAC
>CAYZMZ010000069.1:0-10592 GCA_964479655.1 uncultured Planctomycetaceae bacterium | reverse complement strand
AGATTTTTTACTTCCTCAAGGGAAATATGCATGTATTCAGACAATTCCTGTTCGGTTGGCTTTCGTCCGAGCAGTTCGTCCAACGCCCGGCTAGCTTCGTTAAGCCGCTTCGCCTTGGTTCTGACCATACGCGGCACCCAATCCATAGAACGTAATTCGTCCAACATCGCTCCTCTGATACGAGGGGCGCAATACGTTTCAAATTTTACATCACGACCTAAATCGAACGCATCGATGGCGTCAATCAATCCAAAGATACCAGCAGAGATCAAGTCATCTACGTCTACCCCGTCAGGCAGTCTGGACCATACCCGTTGAGCGTGGTATTTGACCAAAGGTACGTATATTTCCACCAACTGATTTCTCAGCGTTACATCTGTAGGCTCGGCTTTATAGCGTTCCCACAAAGCAGCAACTTCATCCGGGGAGACACGTGTAGCGGTCATCACTTCCTCCATGAATTCGTTTTTGTAATAAAAGGCAATTCTGGAAACCTAACCTGGTTTCCCTATTCCGTAAATGTCCCCAGATGAACTATCGGTAACTTCCGTGTTACAATACAATTCATCGAAAATGGCTTTACGGGTTCAAATACTTTATCGTCCCAGAACGGGGCAGACAAGAGGAAAATTATCATTAAAATTTAAAAAATTGGAAAAGATTATCTAAATTAGCTATTTTATTAACAGAAACAGAATTTAATCTGAATATCTTCTAATTTTGCCGATGTTACCTGTTTTTACTGTTGCTGTTCAACTTTTTCCAACCGTACGTCTGGAAGAAAACCGGGAAGCCCCGGAAGGCACGAAGAAGAATTAAGGTTAATTTAGAATACGCGGTTCTTTGTCCTGTTGAGCTGCCTATTGGCCCGCTCAGAACGGGTATCGCCCTGCAGGACTAAACGTAGCGCAACAAAACTAATCAAGAAGTACTGGTTTGATCAAGAGCCTTCTGCATTTGCATAATAGCTTTCAACGCGGGTTTGGCATGACCTTCGACATCGAACAGACCGGTAGAAAACAACCCCTTTTCCTGCGGGTCTAAAATCGTATTCCAAATAATACGCTTAATTCGCGGTTTGACCCAGAAAATGGGTAAACAACGACGAATCCAAGTTTGCTGAGCTTGATATGTCCAACCGGTCCAATACGGTAATTTTAATTGCGCGTTGCCGGGCGAATTTTTTATTCCGGGAACGCTTAGAGAAATACTAATCGGAATTCCAGCGTTAATCCACGTGTCTAAAAGACGGCTGTACTGAAGCGGGTCTCGATCTTGTGTGCCGTCGCCGGTAAAACCAATATCGAGATTCAGATCAATGAAATCTATTTTTAATCCGCAGTTAAATAAAACTTCAGCGTAGTAGTAAGCCGTAAAACAACTGTTCTGACGTCCCAAACCTTCGTCAAACGGCTGCGACAAACTTACTCCGACTTCTCCGGTAACCTTGAGCTTTTGGAGCGTTTCCAAAATTATAGCGGTAATCTGAACCCGTTGTTCTTCATTTAAACCGAGTGTTTCGCCCACGTTTATTTTAGACGCTGCGTACCAAATATCTACATAATCCCGAAATAACTCTACGCATTTAGTAATATAAACGCGCACGTAGTCGCATACCGCCTCAAAATCATCTGAATATAAGGTGAGCCATTCCGGAAAATAATGCTCTTCAAAACGGATCAAGGGACCGACAGCGCATTTTATACCGTTTTTTTTGCACCATTTCATTTGCCGTACACATCGTTCCTGATATTTGGGCAACTGCTCCATTTTTCGCCAGTTGATATCTATTCTAGCGGTTTTAAAGGTATTGGTAAAGATCGAAGAAAACGGCTCAGCAGGCACAATACTGCCTAAAGAACAGCCAATTTCCGCCAATTTGGAGGAATTGCCTGCGACGGCGTATCGTCTTGAAACGTAGCTTTGAGCGAGCATATTTCCCGCTTCCAAGGCGTATTGGAGAGCCACGGAAGATTCTTGAATTAAGCTGGTTACATCCTCGGGATATTTAACCTGAAGGGAATTGTTGCTTTCTTCGCCCGGCTTGGGAGGAGTTGGAACCAATTCGGGATGTAAAATAGCATCTACAGCGGACGGACCGTATTGATTTCGAGCGGCGCGCCCCAACGCGGAGGTTGCTGTCTTTAAATATTCGTTGATATTCGGCGGAATGGCAAGACCGATTTGCTGCCATTCAAAAAGCTGAGCGCGGACGGTACCAATTTGCGCCCGAGCCATTTCCAAACAAAGATTATAAGGTCGTTCTCGTTGGGACAACGTGCTGGTAGAAAGCGTAATAACGCCCATTCCCTTTTGATACCAAGGACAACAAAAGCGAACGGAATCGTTGTCTTCCACGTGCGCGGTTATAGACCCCGGCTGATAATCTATCCAAGTTTGCCACGGCATAAGATCGTAGCCAAAAGCATAGCCGAGCTCAGCCCATGCTTTGGTCATACGGTTGGGGGGACAATAAAATTGGAATGAAGCCATGGAACGACAAAAAACTAAAACGGGTTATTTAAACTATGACTACTTGAATTTTTCTATTGACATCGTTTTGATTTCGCCCAAACAGAATCAAACAACCTTTTATTTTATTGATTGGGGCGAAATGAAACAACGGCGTCTTGTTGCGCAAACCGGGAAATTTCAAATGGAGACAGTATAAACGGGGATTGGCACTGTCTTGATTTGTCAAAATCCAGATAAACGACTATCTACATTATCACAATCCTTATTGTATTGTAATAGTTTATGGGATTTCAATCAAGTAACCCTCCCGAAAAAAAACGGATTTTCCTCTATTTTCTTAAAATTTTTGCGATAAAATCTTATAAAAGTCAAGAAAACAAGGATACATTTAAAACAACAGAAGACGGTTCAACCCGTCTTCTATCTAATAAAATCAGTTGAGGAAAGGTTTATTCTTTATTTTTTGACAAATGATACCCGGACAAACTACCGTAGTCACTTCGGTCATCTTGGTGCCACAGCGGAAATCCGCGGCGAATACGTTCTGCGAGGACTTCCAGCTTGGCCTGAGACCCGGCCGGGGCGTCGGTAGGCTGAAAATCCGGATTGACAATTGGTTCAAAATCCTCATCATGGCCACATTCTAAAATGGCATCAAAAACGTTCCTTGACATAGTTTATATCTCCTACAAAATTGAAGTTGGTGAAATTACATTTGTTAAAACATGGGTTTTAGTTAGTTTGGGTAAATAAAACAAATAATTATTTACTTATTTGTCTTCAACAACCAACGTCAATGACAAAAAAACCTGCTGTTTTTTACTGTTACGAAATTGCAATAACTAAGTTCGATTCAAATCATTAAATTTTTCCGTTTCACTCTAATATTATTTAATGATCTTATTTGAAACGATTATTGCAATGGCAGTAATGTTTAGAATACCGGTATTGCGGCATTGGAAGGAAATCATTTCTAACCAGCAATACGATCACTCCGTTAAAATTACAAATCTTACGTTAGGGGGGAATTAATGCAATACCCGAATAAACTTTAGTTGTAAAACATGTATCCGAAACAATTACGGTATATTGTACTAACTAATTCGGTAAAAGTCAAGAAAAATCTTCTTTATTTTTGCAAAAAAATCAAAAATTTTACAAATATTTAGAAAAAGTTGTGTATTTTAACAGAATCACAGGTTATTAATTCTGGTATACCAACAGAAAAAGGTACCAAAATCACCGTGGTATGCTGCAGATTACGTTATTGATACCATTCCGAATAATAAAATCGAGTATTTTTATATCGATAAGAAAGGAGTTATTCAATTGGATAACGAGTTCGGTTTGAAAAATTGCGGTTTGAAAAAAAGGCTTGCGGAAAAGAGACCGCCTTTGGAAAAATCAAAACGGCATCGTCAGAAAAAACCATGTAGCGCTCGTTTAAAATCCCCGAAATTTTTTCTTGGAACCGGAATGCCCCAGTACCTCCGAAACCTCGGTAAAGGAGACAAATGCGGCGGGGTCAATGGCGTAAATTAACTGTTTGAGGCGAATAACCTCAAATCGATTAACGACAAAATAAAGAATCGTCTTTTCTTCCTGTCCGTATACTCCCTTTCCCTGCCAGATGGTCGCCCCGCGTCCCATTTCTTCGGAAAGATGAGCAGATAGTTCCTGTCCCCGATCGGTAACAATAATAGCTCCTTTTCCCCTGTCCAGCCCTTCAACCATAAAATCAACGGCTTTCAGACCGATTCCGTAAGCTAAAATCGAAAATAAAGCGCATTCCAATCCAACCAGAGGAATAGCCGAAGTCATAATAATCAGATTATAAATCATCACCCATGCCCCTACGGACAATGCTGTATTTTTATTCAACCATACTGCCATCACTTCAACGCCGTCCAGACAACCGCCGTAACGAATTGTCATTCCAGACCCGATACCGGAGAGGATTCCGCCGAAAACGGCAGCAAGAAAAACGTTTTCCAGTGGAATGCGTATTGCGCCTAAAGTTGCCATCCAGCCGGAATAACAGACAACCGCAAACATAGAATAAAGAACAAAGTTCAATCCCATTTTTCGGGCACCGAACGCAAACAAAGGAATGTTCAAAACCAGCAGAAAAAGGGAAATTGGAATGGCGGGGATTCCCCACGTTCGGCAAAACTCTGTTTGACTGGTAATAAAATTCAATAAAATTGAAGTTCCCGAAAAACCGCCGTCAAGCAGCTTGGCTTGAACTAAAAGCAGTCCAACACCAATTGTATTGATTAGCGTTGAGATTGAAAGAAAAATCAGGTTTTTCCAATGAAATTCTTTTAGATCTTGAAGACGTTCCAAAATCTGTTCTTTTATGGCGGCGAGGTTTTGCATCGTTATCTTTCATACTTTTGAAGGGAAATAGGTGAGTGAAATTGCAACAATATCCAATAAAAAGTGTAATCATTTGACAGCAAACTGCAAGGGGAGACGTTTTTGAAAAAATGAAAAAATCCAGATTCTGTAATCGAGATTGCTTCGATATTTCCTATGATTTCAAAAAGTTTTTGGTGTTGGCTTGCAAAAAGATCGAACTGTTGTATAATAATCTCAATGCCAACTATACCCACCTTGCGGTTCTTTTTTACCTTTCAGCGGTAAACGCTGGAGAAGTTTCCTGCCGGAAAAAGGCAAGGTATGTCGTATAGAATATAGTTTTAATTTTACGGAGTATCCGGGCTGTATCAGCCGAAACCAGGCTGGGGCAGACGCGCTCCATAGGAGACAATCATGAAATTGTGTGTACCAACCTTTGCCGCCGTTTTTTCTTTGGCGGTGCTAATTAATTCTTTCGTTTTTGCCGATTCACCCGCCACGGGCAAGGCAGACGGAACCGCGATTAAAGTTTTGATCGTAGACGGTCAGAATAATCATAACTGGCGTGAAACAACGCCGGTAATCAAGGAGTATTTGGAACAGGCGGGAATCTTTACCGTGGACGTTGCTACATCGCCTGACAAGGGAAAAGATAACAGCCAGTTCAAACCGCAGTTCGATAAGTATGATGTCGTTTTGATGAACTACAACGGAGATAATTGGACTCCGGAAACCAATGCGGCGTTTGAAAAATTCGTTGCCAACGGCGGCGGACTGGTGATTTATCATGCGGCTGATAACTCTTTTCCTCAATGGAAAGAATACAATCAGATGATTGCTGTCGGCGGCTGGGGCGGACGAAATAAAGCCTCTGGCCCGTATTTGTACTGGAAAGACGGACAGCAGGTTCGAGATACGGTTACCGATGGTCCTGGCGGAGGTCATGGACCACAGCACGAATTTGTTATCGAACTGCGAAATACTGAACATCCAATTACCAAGGGATTGCCCGCCAAGTTTATGCACAGTGCAGACGAACTGTATCAGACTTTGCGCGGACCGGCGGAAAACGTCGAAATTCTAGCGACCGCTTACGCTTCCCCTGAAAAGAAGGGTACAGGAAGAAATGAACCGCAGTTGATGGTTATTTCCTACGGAAAAGGCCGCGTTTTCCATCTTGCTTACGGGCACGCAGGCAAGCAATGCCGCAGCGTTGCTTTTATTGTTCCGCTGCAGCGGGGAACTCAATGGGCTGCTACAGGACAGGTTACGCTGCCCGTTCCTGCTGATATGCCTGGTGAAGATAAATCCGTTGTTCGCGAATAAGACGGAGCGAGAGGTGAATCGCGATTCCATAAATCGCGTAGCTTTTGAAAACCGTATTGGACGGAAATACAACCGGAGCGCGGACGTCTTCGTCCGCAATATTCAATCTTTGTTTTCTGTTTTGAGCCGGGAAAAAAGCGCGTCGGGGAGCGTTTCCGTTGGATTCCCTCTCCACGCCGATATGCGGTGTGGGCAGGTAATTATAGTAGAGGTACGTTCAGCTCTGGACTAAAGTCCGGGGTTATGGAGAAGCCGTTCCCCTCCATAACACGCCACTTCAGGGGCGGGAAGGGGGGCGCAGCGTGATTATCTCGCGATTTTTCCGTCGAGGGGAAGGGGGGCGCAGCGTTCTACCGTTCGTTGCTCCCTCCGGAAGCGGGGTTATTTTTTCGTCATTTGTTCTACCGAACGGGAATCCCTACGGGGTTAGCGTGTTTTTTGTTCTCTATTCTACCATACGGAAACCTCTAAAGAGGTTAAGATTCCGGCACCGAATCAAGGCTGTATTCAATATCAAACGGCGTTAAGTGGCCGGGGATGACCACGGAAAGGCAGGGACGCCGTACAACCGCATATACATCCGTTCAATGCGGTATTCGTTGCGCTACGTTGCATTTACGAAGATAACCCAACTTTTCGGCAACCGGCGGTAGCCGAACAGGGAACCCCGCCCCGGGGACTTCGTGAACTTCGTGTCTTCGTGCCTTCCCGTTATTTTCTCAATAAGAACAGGAGCAAGCTCCCCGCATTCCAGAGAAACGCTTAACGGCGTTGGCGACTGTCTAACCTCGTCTTGAACGATTCTTACAACTACCTCGATTCCCCTCTTTTATCTTCGAATCAATAGGAAATCCGAATCGACAGATACATGAATATTCCCAGGAAAAACGCGGGTAGAACCGGGTTGCAAAGTCATCAAAGCCAAACTCTGCCATTGTTGAGACCCCATCGCCTGCTGACCCCAATTCTCAATCGTCCATAAAAGACGAAATACCTCGCAACGCATATAAACCGTTTGATTTTGCAATTCCTTCCGCTGAATAATTACTTCGGTAGGCGATTTAATTTGGACAGAACGGGCGATAATTTGTTTCGCCAAGCGCGTAATTTCTTCCTGGGCTTGACAAGCAAGCGTTGTCAGTTTAAAAATTGACTTGCGAACGTTGGGATTATACTCCCGCTCCAACAACGGCAGCAATTCATTTCTGATTTTATTTCGGGCGAACTTGCTTTCAGAATTTGTACTGTCGGTTCGATACGGCTGATTAATTTCCTGCAAGTAGGACAGAATTTCCTGCCGGGTAAAATTGAGCATCGGTCGAACAACAGAGAGCGTTTCGTTGAGCTGCCTGACCGGAGCAATCCCGGTCAATCCTTCCAGCCCCGTAGAACGCATAATTCGGTACAAAACCGTTTCAACCTGATCGTCGGCGTTATGCGCGGTAAGCAAATATCGTGCGCCGTACTTTTGACAAACGGATTCAAGCCAGTTGTAGCGCGCGATTCGACAGGCGTTTTCCAAACCGTCGGAATCCGCTTGAATATTTAATCGACCGAAAACTCCCTCCAGAGGCGGATACTGCGTCTGTCGGCAGGCCATCCAATCCCGAACGAATTGTTCGTCGCCGTCTGATTCCAAACCGCGAAGTTGATGATTGGCGTGAGCGATAATCACCCTGCCGTGCCCTGTGCGGGACTGCAATTTCAAATTCAACAGCAAACTGGCCATTGCGATGGAATCCGCCCCGCCGGAAACCGCCGCGACAACGGTTATCTCGTTCAAGTCTTGCTGTAATTGAGGGGAAAACATCGAAAAAAAACGGGCGGGAAGACTCATTCGTTAATCCTGTCTGCTAACCGATTCGCAACGCGAAAGCGAAATCAACGCCATGCCTGTACCGTACGATTGACCGTAATCGTAAAGCACGAAATCCCAAAAGGAACCGTCTTGATCTTGAACGTCCAATAGAATTTGGGTTAAATGTTTGGACAGCCTGATTTGATCTTCCCGATTATTTATTTCCAAAAGTACTTGACTAGCGTACAAATGTCCATAATAGTAAAAATATCCGGCGATCTGGTTAAAATGATCATGGGGAACAGAATGTTTTCTCGCCCCGTCCAGCCAGCCTATGCGGGCACAAAAACGATCCAATCCATCGGTCATAACCTGCTGAGTTACCAATCGGGAATACGGCAGCGGCACTCGATTCGGAACGATATTCTCTTTTGCAGAGCGATTCGGATTATCTTTCTGTTGATTTTCATCCGCCGAACTTTCGTTGCTCGGCTTCTCATTTAATGAATCTTTAAGCGTTGCCCAGTAGTACAACGCAACGTTGCAAGATTGCGAGCGGGCAAGCGAGCCGGAGGCGCGATTTATTCCCTTTATTGGAATCGTTTTCAAATATTCCCCGTATAAATAAGTAAAATCGGGTTTTTGTTGGCGCGTGATTGATGTAATACCGCGATCGATAATTGATTGCGGAATCGCGATTTTCCCCGATTCCAGAATTTCCGTGGGAATATCCAGTTGAGAAACCTCGTATAAACTAACCAACGAAGCGGCGGTAACAAAACTCAGCGGAGAGGACGACGGCTTGGTTGACGGAATTTCGTGATCATAGTACGCCCAACCGCCGTTGATACATTCAAAATGACGTAATTGAGCCACCTGATTTTGCATCGCTAAAACCAGCTGCTTTTGGAGTTGAATGTTTCCCTGCGCTCGTTTGAACAAGCGCGTCAGAGCGGTTAGCGAATATATTTGCGCCCAGTTATTATACGTGCATTCCATAGAACTGCGGCGAACCAAATTCATGTTTTCCAACAGCCATTTTTGTCCTTTTTCTATCGACGGGGTGATTTTTTCCCGAACGTCTTGTGGTGCTTTCGATTCCCATTCACACAATCCTGAAAGGGCCAAAGCCGTCGTTCCGCCTCGAAAAGCGTTATGAGAGCGCGGCATCGGGGCGTAAATATTCAGTCTTTTGGTATTGTACGGACCGCCCCAACTTCCGTCGGCGTTTTGTTTTTCCAGCAAAAAGGTAATCGCCTTGGAAATCATCGTATTTACCTTGGATTGATCTAAATCCGGAACGGTCTTCAAACGCGGTGTCTGTTCTGAAAACGGCTGCCAGTAAGAATCCAACTGCTTTTGTTGCGCTTCTGTAAATACTTCAGCTGGAGAGGCAGGTAATTGAGTGGAAAACACCGTTATTCCAAACAAAGCGAAGGTAAAATTTACAATAATAATTATTCTTTGATAAATTTTCATATTTTATTTATGGGGTTGGCTTGAAATTATAGTATATTTTGCTATAATTACGGTATTGCTTCGATTGAAATGCCTGTAAAAGGCGTTTTATACTACGGCTACATGGATTTTTCTTCTTAACGTCGTTTTGATTTCGCCTGCGGAATCAAACAATCCTTTGTTTGATCGGTTGGTGCGCGAAATGAAACGACGGCGGTTTGCTATGTCAACCGGAAAAAGTCAAGTGTAATCGGTATATCCTAAATTCAATCGATAACTCACAAAATCATTATAGTTTACAATTTGTCTTTTTCAAGGCATTTAACGATTTTTATTCAAAAATAAAAGGATAAATACATGCAAACAGAATTAAAACCTGGAATTAATTGGGTTGGATACGTAGATTGGTCAATTCGCGATTTCCATTCCTACAACACTGGACGCGGAGCAACGTATAATTCGTACCTCGTTCAAGACGAAAAAATCGCGCTGATTGATACGGTCAAGTATCTTTACGCTGATAACTTGCTGGAAAACGTGTCAAAATTCGTTTCTTTGGATAAAGTTGACTATATAATCTGCAATCACGCGGAGCCAGATCACGCCTCGGGAGTGGCGGCTGCGATGGCTGCCTGTAAAAACGCAACTTTGGTCTGCAACGCCAAATGCTTGGCGGTTCTTAAATCGTATATGGACGGCGAAAATTGGAAAACGTTGATTGTAGAAAACGGTCAGGAACTGTCGCTGGGGAAAAGAACCCTTAAATTCGTCTTTACTCCGATGGTTACCTACGTTCCAGAGGAAAAATTGCTCTTTTCGATGGATGCCTTCGGTCAGCACTTGGCAAGCAGTCAGCGTTTCGACGACGAATTGCCCCTGGATTTAATTTTGGAAGAGGCGCGAACCTACTACGCCAATATTGTCATGCCGTATAGCAATCAAGTTGCCAAGCTATTTCCGGTAATCGGCTCGCTGGAGTTGGATATGATCGCCCCGGCTCACGGAGTAATCTGGAGAAAGAATATTCCTGCTATTTTCGAGGCTTATTCGCGCTGGGCGGGTAAAAAAGTACAGTCTAAAGTAATTGTCTTATACGATTCTATGTGGAACTCGACGGCTATTATGGCAGACAAGATTTATCAAGGAGCCTGCAGCGTTGAGGGCGCGATTGTCG
>CAYZMZ010000068.1:0-10620 GCA_964479655.1 uncultured Planctomycetaceae bacterium | reverse complement strand
CCTTCCCTCCGCATATACTTCCGTCCAATGCGGTATTCAAAATCGACAATATTAAGCGGCCGGGGACGACCGCAAGCGGTCTCCCTGTACGGGCTTGCAATTTTCTAAATCAACGTCTTTACTACATTTCTTTTTCTGACAATTTTCTCTGTAAATTCTAAAAAACGAATAAATTTCTCTTGCAAGGGGTTTTATTTCTCCGCTTTCCATATATAATATATAGCTTGAAGAGGATCTGGGGTTTTTTGAATGGCTGCCGTTGATACCAATTTTCGACCGGCGGTTATTGTCAAGCCGCCCATTTAATATGAAACATTCCACCTAACCGAGGGTTTTTATGGATTCCGAAGTCATTGTAGAAGCACGAAACCTTACCAAAACATACCGCGATTTCTGGGGCCGTCAAAAAGTCCGAGCGTTGTCCGCTTTAGACTTAAAAATATACAAGGGCGAAATATTCGGATTACTCGGACCTAACGGTTCGGGTAAAACGACAACCACCAAGTTGCTGTTGGGATTGCTTTTTCCTAGCGGGGGGGAAGCTCTCGTATTCGGCAAGCCCGCCGACGACGTGGCTAAAAACGAACGAATCGGCTATTTACCCGAAGAATCGTACTTATATAAATTCCTCAATGCGGAAGAAACGCTGGATTTTTACGGACGTCTGTTTCGGCTGCCCTCCCATATTCGCCGTCAGCGCGTTCGCGCGTTAATCGATATGGTCGGATTATCCTGGGCAAGTAAACGTCAACTGAAAGAATATTCCAAGGGAATGACCCGGCGAATCGGACTGGCGCAGGCGTTAATCAACGATCCGGATTTAATTATCATGGACGAGCCGACAACGGGTTTAGACCCCATCGGTACCCGCGAAATGAAAGACTTGATTCTGGATCTGAAAAAGCAGGGAAAAACCGTACTTATGTGCAGTCATCTGTTAGCCGACGTTCAAGACGTATGCGACAGAATCGGTATTCTCTACCAGGGCGAATTGAAAGAAATGGGACGCGTTTCCGACCTCCTTCAAGTTCGCGACGTAACCGATATTCAAACCTCTAAATTATCCCCGCAAGCGGAAGAGGAAGTTCGCAAAGTCATCGAAAAATTCGGCGGTCAAATAAAATCTATCGGCAATCCTTCGGCGTCTTTGGAAGAATTATTCCTTCATGTTGTCGAAGAGGGCAAAGCGCATCCCGGCAAACGATTCCAACCTGTCGGAAACGCGGCTGCCGTCAGTACGGCTGATTCTTCAACCAGCGCAGCAAAGGAAGGTTAGTAGAAATGGTATTGGAAACTCAATTTCCCGCGTTGTCAAAATGGGTACCCGGCGCGATTGGGCATTGGCTGATTTTAGTCGGCGTATTTTGTGCTATCGCGTTGTTGCTGGGCTTTTTGATAACCGGCGTTAGAATGGGACCTCGACGCGCTTGGGGTATCGTCTGGGGAGCGGTTAAATCCGCCTTCGCCGATTTATGCAATTTATCCCCAAAGCGGATTTTTGCTATCGCCATGCTTTCCTTTAAGGAAGCTATCCGCCGAAAGGTTTTAATCGGATTTATCGTCTTTATTCTGGTTCTGCTGTTTGCAGGCATGTTTTTAGACCCGCAAAGTCCGAATCCCGCCCGATTGTATATCAACTTTATTTTTTGGATCAATAATCTGCTGATTTTACTGTTGATGCTGTTTATCAGTACATTCAGTATTCCCAACGATTTCAAATACAAAACGATTTATACTTTGGCGACCAAACCCGTTCGTTCCGGAGAGATAGTTTTGGGACGAATTTTGGGTTTTACTCTCATGGGTACCGCCATGCTGGCTGTCATGGGTGCGTTAAGCTATGGTTTTGTTCAGCGGTCTTTGGCTCATACTCATACACTCAGCGCAGAAGATTTACGTCCGGCGTCTTCCAAAACGCAATCCGATTCCGGAGCGTTGGAAGGAAAGACCTCGCGCGTAAAAGAGCATCGACATAACGTTTACCTGACCAAAGATTTTTTCGATAATCCCGCTCAAACTACAGTCATGACAGAAACGACAGCCGGGCATTATCATCAAATTTCGGTTTCTGGAGAAAAGGGAAATCGCAAGTACGCCCTTTCCGGCATCAAAGGCATGTTCACCGCACGCGTTCCGATATATGGAGATTTGCGTTTTCGCGATACTTCCGGCTTCGATACCAGCGAAGGAATTTGCGTGGGCGACGAATGGACGTACCGCAGTTTTATTCAAGGAAACTCTCCGGCGGCTTTGGTTTGGTCGTTTGAAAATATCAAAAAGAACTCGTTTCCTCAAGGCTTGCCCATTGAAATGACACTGGGCGTTTTCCGAACTCATAAAGGCAACATCGAACGGGGAATTATGGGCGGATTGGCTATTAGAAATCCCGAAACCGGTTTGATGGTCGAAACGCACTTGTTTGAATCGGTTGAATTTGATACCAAAAAACTGCTCGTTCCCCTAAAAATTACGCCTGCCAGCAGACCGAGTGTTATTTCCAGCAAACATAAACGTCCCAACGGAACGGTTATCTACGATATTCAGGAAGAAAAACTCAATCCCGCTTTAGGGCAAAAACCGGAATATAATCTGTTTGAAGACCTGGTTTCCTCCGACGGGCGAGTAGAAATTTGGGTTCGCTGTCTTGACCCGATGCAATACTTCGGAGCCGCTCAGCCGGACCTGTATGTCAGAGCTTTTGACGCTCCGTTTGCGGTGAATTTTATCAAGGGTTTTCTGTGCATGTGGATGGAGATGTTTATAATAATTGTATACGGTGTTGTTTTAAGCACGCTTTTAAGCGCACCCATTGCAATTGTCGGAACGCTGTTTGTGATGGTTACCGGCGTCTTTCACGCCTATGTAATCAAGCTGGCCTCCGGAAGTACGGAGGGCGGCGGAGTTCTGGAATCCACCTATCGACTCCTTACTCAGGATAATATGATTACCGAATTACCCGATAATTTTCTATCTACCGGAATTAAAATGATAGACCAGGTATTCTATCATGTAATCGGCGTTGTCAGCAATTTAGCTCCTGACATGCAAAAATTTGCAACAGCAGAATACGTAGCCAGCGGTTTCGATATTCCATGGAATTTAATGGCTATCGACGCCATGTTGGTAATCGGATTCTTTATTCCGTTGTATATAGCCGGATACCTTTGTATGAAACTCAGGGAGATTGCAGCATGAAAAACTCATCTTTTCAACGAAAAATACTATACGTTATTATACTAGCTGTATTAATGTATCCCCTATTTTTACTCAGCCGGCCGTCCTCGCCCGCGCAGGACGGCAAAGCGGGGGCACCGGGCGGAAAACTCGCGCAGTTAAGAACAAAGTACGAATTGGACGAATCCCAGCTGGGAGATGTCGATATTATTTCAACGTCGTTCAGACTGTTCGGCTTAACCCCAATTGCGGATACGCTCCTTTGGGATGTTGCCAATACTTACAAAATGAAAAAAGACTGGATTAGTTTGGCGGCTACGCTCAATCAGCTTGCTCGATTGATGCCGCATTACGAATCCGTCTGGCGATTTCAAGGCTGGAATTTAGCGTATAACGTTTCAACCGAATTTGACGATTACCGTCAGCGATATTACTGGGTAATTCGCGGTCTGGAATTTTTGCAGGAAGGGGTTAAGATGAACAAAAAATCCATTCGTCTTACCTGGGACGTCGGCTGGCACACCTCGCAAAAAATCGGGAAGTCGGACGAAAAAGTTCAATTCCGCCGCCTTTACCGGCAAGACGACGACCTGCACGGCTCCCGTCCGGTTGAACTGCGCGACTGCTGGCTGGTTGGAAAAGAATGGTACTATAAAGCCGAAGATATTGTGAAATCCGGCGTTCCGCTGGGAACAATCAGCGAAGTTTTATTCTACTCCAACGCTCCGATGAATCAAATTAATTATTCCGATAACTTGGAAACAGACGGACGTTTTGACGAAAAAGTCGAACGTTCCTGGAAGCAGGCGCAGGCGGAATGGAAAGCCTTTGGAGATCGGGAAATTACGACTTCTCAAGGACAGGTTATTCGATTAAACGAGCAGGAATATTTTGACGATCAGTTCAAAAAACTGACCGCTGAATTGGAAACCATTCAACCTGGATTACGGGAAGAAATGACCGCTCAGTTGCGCGAAAAACTGACTCCCCAACAAGCCGCGGCGTGGGACAAGCCTGAACAAGACAGAAACGCCGAAGAAATCAACTTGGCAGACGAAGCCCGAAAAATTTTGGATATTTCCAATACCCAATTAGCGGAAAAAATGGCCGCCGATCGAATCGAACGCGGGCGCGATGTCGCCAAGCGATTGGATAACGCCAAAGAGCAATCTATTTGGACTACCCGCTACCGTGAAATTGTCAATTTCAAATACTGGCGTCACCGTGTCGCTTTTGAGCAACTGCCCGAAATTATTCAAGCTCGCAAGCTGTTTTACGAGGGGAAAAAAGCGTTTCGTGAAGGCGACCTGACGGTTTCAAAACGAGATTATGATCAGGCGTTTACGCTTTTGAAAAAGAATATGGATTTACCTGAATTTGCCGGCATGGAAGATGAAGACGCCTTGCAGCTGGACTTCAAGGAAATCATGGAAACCTACCTGAAATTGCTCGATCAGCGAAATGAAAAGCTGCCCGACGATTTTATTTTACGTGATCTTTGGCAAAAGATCCGCGGTATTTAATTTCAAATAATTAATACCGGTTACTTTATTTACGATAAACATAATGAAACTATCAACAATAGACGAAGCATTGGAAGCGATACATCGGGGCGAACTGATTATCGTTATGGACGATGAAAATCGGGAAAACGAAGGCGATTTTATCGGCGCAGCCGAAGATATTACCCCGGAAAAAGTAAACTTCATGCTTAAATACGGACGCGGACAAACCTGTGTTCCGATGCTTCCCGCTGATTGTCAGCGGCTTGATCTTCCGCAAATGGTACAAAACAACACCGCGCCATTATCCACGCAATTTACCGTTTCGGTTGACCATCGAGAGGCGCGAACAGGAATTACCGCGCCGGAAAAATCGATGACAATTAAAACTCTAGCCGATCCCAAATCTAAATTTACAGACTTGGTTCGTCCGGGGCACATATTTCCCCTTCAGGCCAAAGAGGGCGGCGTTTTGCGTCGTGCCGGACATACAGAGGCAACCATCGATCTGATGCGTTTAGCGGGAAAAAATCCGTGCGGCGTACTGATTGAAATTCTGGGGGAAGACGGAGACCGGGCGCAGCGCGATCAATTGCTGACCTTGGCTGAACAGTTCAACATGAAAATTATTACCATTGAAGAACTGATCAAATACCGCCGTCGAAGCGAAAAGCTGGTTCAACGCGAAGCAGAGGCGTTTTTACCCACCAAATTCGGTGTTGGAAAGATTATTTCCTATTCGGTAAAATACGAATCGCAAGAACCGGTTGTCGTTGTCTTCGGCAAGCCGAATGAAGTCGAAGCCCCGCTGGTCAGATTGCATTCCTCTTGTTTTACCGGCGATATTTTAGGGTCCTTGCGTTGCGATTGCGGAGATCAATTACAGGAATCGCTCAAAAAAATTGCGGAAGAAGGAACGGGCGTTCTGGTTTATTTACCGCAGGAAGGCCGAGGAATTGGACTTGCCGAAAAAATTAAAGCGTATCATTTACAAGACGAGGGCTTGGATACCGTCGACGCGAATTTAGCTCTCGGACATGCCGCCGACTTGCGCGATTACGGCGTTGGATTGCAGATTCTCAAGGATTTGGGGATTCACAAAGTCCGATTGCTAACCAACAATCCCAAAAAAGTTGACGCCTTTATTTACGGCGGATTTGATATTACCGTGGTAGATCAAATTCAGATTATCGGTCCGGTAAACGAGTACAATCGCGCTTACCTGGAAACCAAAAAAAATCGTATGGGACACAAGTTATAATTTCACGTTACTCCCAAAAACGACCTACGATTTTAGTCGTCATAGTATAAAACTTGAAACCCTGCGTATAAAACTTGAACTCATACTATCCCGCAGAAAATTCAGTGCGGAATAGTACGGTTCCTGAATTACATTTCTATGGGTTCCAGAATCCGCAAAACAGTCGATTCTACAAAATCTTTGGTAGCCGCTTTATACGCAGCCATGTGAGCGGTTGCCAGATGCTTCTTTAACTCGTCCAGCGACCGCCATTTTTCTATAATCAGGACAATATCGACCCCGAATTTGGTTTGACGAGATAAATCCGTTTCGGCGTCCTGACTTACAAAATACTCAATACAGCCCGATTCCTGACGAACTTTCGGCGAAACCTTGTTAAATTCCGCTAAAAAGTTCTGGGTCTGACCAGGAACAGTAGTAACAATAGCAATAACCTGTATCATAAAATCCTCCTTTGATTGGTTGAATTTAATTCAATGATTTATATATCCCCATTTGTATTATATAATTTTGTCATCAGAAAAGAATCCCCCCTAAAACAAAAGAATCTCCCTTAAAATCTGTTGGGTACGGTTTGACAAACAGTAGTCGATTTGATACAATAACAGTCAATAAACGTTGAAAAGAATAAATAATCCGAACAATAATCCGGAGTATTTCCGATAAAAACAATCCTGAGTATAATTGAACGATTCCTTAAACAAACCTTCCCCCCATTTATGAATAATACAGAACAGATTTTTACCGATATAATTGTCCTTGGTTCCGGAGCGGCGGGACTGAATGCCGCCATACAATTACATCAACTTGGCATGACGGACTTTATTATCGTATCTGAAGGACTGGATTACGGTACTTCAATCAATACGGGTTCCGATAAACAAACTTATTATAAACTGTCGCTATGCGATCAACCGGACAGTCCGGATTTGATGGCTCAATCGTATTTTAGCGGCGGCTCAACTCATGGGGATTTAGCTCTGGTTGAGGCGGCGGGATCGGTTCGCGGATTTATGAATCTGGTGAATCTGGGCGTCCCGTTTCCGCACGATTCTCTGGGACGTTATATCGGCTACAAAACCGATCACGATCCGTATCGCAGAGCGACGTCTGTCGGTCCTTATACCTCGCGAGAAATGTGCCGAGCGTTAATCGCCCAACTCAAACGCCTGCAAATTCGCCTGGACGCTCCGTGGACGGTTATCGATTTGATTACCGAATCCCAACCGGAATCTGCGGATAAAAAAATTGTCGGGCTGATGGCGGTAAACGATCAGGGAATCCTGCGCGTGTACAAATGCAACAACCTGATTTTTGCCGTCGGAGGTCCCGCAGGTATTTATTATAACAGCGTCTATCCCGTGAAACAGCTTGGCGCGATTGGCTTGGCGTTAAAAGCCGGAGCGATTGCCGAGGGACTGCCGGAATCTCAATTCGGTCTGGCGTCCGTTTCTCCCCGTTGGAATGTATCCGGAACATACATGCAGGTAATTCCCCGATTCGTTTCCGCTTCCGTAGACGAAAAAGGGAATCCAACAGAATCCCCGACGGAATTTTTAGGCAAATATTACGATGAGCCTACGAAAATGTTTTCCGACATATTTCGCAAGGGCTATCAATGGCCCTTTGACAGCCGCAAGGTTCCCGACGGCTCTTCGATGATAGACCTGTACGTATATCGGGAAACCGTCGAACGGAAAAAACGGGTTTGGCTCGATTTTACCGCCAATCCTACGGGATTCTCTTTTGATTTGCTGGACTCGGAGGCGAAAACGTATCTGGAAAAATCGCAGGCGTTGCTGGAATCCCCGATCGCGCGATTACGCCGGATGAATCCTAAAGCAATCGAGCTATACAAAGATTTCGGTATCGATATTTCTACCCAGAAGTTGGAAATCGCTCTTTGCGCTCAGCATAACAACGGCGGTTTGGCAGTCGATATTTGGTATCGTTCCAATATCAAAGGATTATTCCCAATCGGCGAAGTCGCGGGAACGCACGGTGTCGCTCGCCCCGGCGGTTCCGCCTTAAACGCAGGACAAGTGGCGTCTTTGCGGGCAGCGGAATACATCGCTCATCAAAATAGTGGTCAAAATCAAAACGGATTAATTCCGTCCAGCCGACAAATTTCAGAAATCAACAACCTGAATATAAATTCATCGGTAGATTTTTGGACAGATTGGTTTGAAAAATGCCGCTGCGCTCCTTCCGACTGGAAATCCGAACGAATCGAATTTCAAAAACGGATGTCAACTTACGGAGCGGCTATTCGTTCGTCTGCCCAACTGCCGGACGCTATCCAACAGGCGAAATCGCAGTATTTCAGACTGCTCCAAAACGGCTGTCGATTTGATTCATCTAAACCGAATGCCGCCGCAAAAGCGGCTGCCAATCTCCATTTATGCCTATCGCATTGGATTTATCTGGAATCGATTTTCGCCGCCGTTGAATCGTCCGTTGGGTCACGCGGTTCCTCCTTGATTGTAGCTCCGCGCCCCATTCCTCAAAAAACAACCTTTGTACCCGGAATTAACGCCAACAAGGAAGACGAAAATCCCGACTTCCGCGCCAAAATACTTCAAACCCAGTTGGATGATACAACCAATACCGTATCCAATCATTGGATTCCCTGCCGTCCGATTCCGACTTCAGAAACCTGGTTTGAAACCGACTGGCAAAAATTCAGAACGGGTGAAATTTTTTCGTAAAAATAGATTTATACGACTGTTTCGGATTACTGCCAAATCGGAATAATCCCTTCTTTTACCGATTCAGGCGAAATGAAACGACTGATGTTTGTTATGCAAACCGGAAAAAGTCAAGTGGAACCAGAATATAATAAGAAATTCTCAAGTCAGGGCAACAAGAGCGTTGCCCCCCATTGTATTCTGCTTTTACACCGGGTATAATACGGAAATCGGCGTTGTATGCGGTAGCCCACTTGAGATTTCCCCGGTATATACTATCCTATTTCAGCCGTTTCGTTTTCGTCCTAATCGGTAAAAAAAGTTTTGCTCCGTTTATTAGGCGAAATCAAAACCCGGTTGACAGGAAAAATCACGTTCATGGTAAAAATATCGTGATTGCCCGCAATCCAACGCGAAAAGCGCATTATTTTCCCCCCTATAAGCAGGATTATTATGAAACAATCACTTCTATCGTTTTTTTCTGTGCTTTTGATTTTGACTTCGGGAACCGTGTTTGCCGAACAGAACTCGAAAGATACTCCCGAACCGTCCAATGCCGCTAATTCAGAAAAGGAATCCGCCGAAAGCGAAGGTCCCGCAATCACCGATTCCAGCAAAAAGCCGATAACCCCCGAACTGGCTCCGTGGGAAAAGCGGGCTGCCGAACGTCCGAAACGTCTCTGGGCGGATTCGTTCCTTTGGGCTGAAGCTCCGAAAATCGAAGTCGAATCTTGGTACAATACGCCGCCTAAAGACGGATACCAAAAGAAGTATATTCTTCTGGAAGTCTGGGCAACGTGGTGCCCCCCGTGCCGTCGAACATTACCGATGTTAAATCAATGGCAGGAAAAATACGGCGATGAGTTACAAATTATCACCATTTGCGAAACCGGAGCCAAGGAGTTGGATTCTCTGGTCGGAAATCTTAAGGGAAAAGACTTAAAATTCCCCGTTGGAATCGACTTGCAAAAACGTACCGCCAAAGCAATGGGCGTTTTTGGAATCCCGCACGCGGTTATTATCGAACCGCAATACGGCTGCGTTATTTGGGAAGGAATGCCCAATCAGCCGGGACATGAACTAACCGATGAAATAATCGAAAAGATTTTAGCTATCGGACGAAATCAAAACCAGAAAAACAAATAGCAATCAGAACCTATTTCAATGAATCAAACGCTTGCCTGCTGGAATGGATTCCTCTGGTCGTTTGGAAACACACTTGTTTCTACAACGCTTATTTTGTATATTCTGTTTTCAATTACTGATCAAAGCGGTTTTTACTGGATCGGTTTGGTTAGCGCGTTGGTTATGGCGGCTCCGCAATTAATCGGAATAATTCGGGTCTTTACACCCAAATTATTTTCAGCCGCCGTTGGTCTGCCGCAGACAGCCGCTTTCTTCTACGCCTGCTCCGGTATAATTTTATTATTTGTACCGTGTGTAATTTGGTTCAGCGGGATATTTTCGACATCTATATTAGCCGTTGTACTGGTTATTCTCTGGTCGGGTCATCATATAAACGAATATATCGGAACGATTGCCCTGGAAACGTGGATTGGCAATATCGTTCCGGTTAATTCGCGCGGACATTTTTACGCACGTCGAAGCCGATTTATGCTCTGCGGAGCTATTACCGCCTCGATTATCGCCTTCAGTCTGCGAAATATCGACTTTGGAATAAGCCGGTATATTCTCTGGGCCTGGGTCGGAGCGATTGTTATTATCTTCTCGAACGTTCCGCTGTTTTTCTGTACAGAATCCAATTCATTCAGCAACGTGCCCGCCGATAATACTCCCGCTTATTCCACCCGATTGTTTTTTCCGCTGACCAGCCGTCTGTTCTGCCTGTTTTTACTCTACGGAATCAGTTTTAGTTTCGTCAACGGACTCACGCAATCGACGCAATTCCGATTTACCATAGAAGTACTTCATCTTCCGTTTGAGTGCATTTTAGCCTTAACGACTTTGCTTCGGGTCGGACAATGGGTGCTTTCCT
>CAYZMZ010000067.1:10147-10635 GCA_964479655.1 uncultured Planctomycetaceae bacterium | reverse complement strand
GTTGATGATCGACCCGAAAATGGTCGAACTGTCCCAGTATAAAAGTATTCCCCATTTAATGCATCCGGTTGTTACGGATATGAAAAAGGCGGAAGCGATTTTGGCGTGGGCAGTAGATAAAATGGAAGATCGATATTCGCTTTTGGCGAAGGCGGGAGCACGTCATATTTCCCAGTATAATCGGATGACGCAGGCGGAACATATCGCAAAAATCAAGCCTCAAACCGAGGAAGAACTCGCCAAGATTCCGGAAAAGATGCCTTTTATCGTGATTATCGCCGACGAAATGGCGGATATGATGATGACCGCGCCCAAGGAAGTGGAATCGCATATTATGCGTTTGGCGCAGAAGAGCCGAGCGGTAGGAATCCATTTGATTTTAGCGACTCAAAAACCGACGCGCGATGTTATTACCGGCTTGATTAAATCTAACTTGCCGGCGCGAATTTCGTTCCAGGTTACCTGTTTGATCGATAGCCGTGTTGTGC
>CAYZMZ010000067.1:2866-10137 GCA_964479655.1 uncultured Planctomycetaceae bacterium | reverse complement strand
CGATATGCTGTTTTTGAAGCCGGGTACCAGTTCGCCGGTTCGTGGTCAGGGCGCCTTTTTGGACGATAACGAAATCGAACGCGTGATTCGTTTTGTCGGGAAAGAAGACCAGGTATTTGAAGAAGATTTGGTTAAATGGACAGAAGAAAACGATGAAACAAATAACAGTCAGGAAGATATGTCCTCCAAGGACGAATTGTACGATGCGGCGGTAGAAATTATTATCAACGAGGGACGCGGTTCAACGTCTTTGCTGCAAACCAAGCTCAGTATTGGCTACGGGCGGGCAACGCGTCTGATTGAAATGATGGAGCAAGATCGGATTTTGGGTGCGCATAACGGCGGGAAACCGCGTGAGGTTTTAGTCGATCCGGAAACGTGGGAAATTATGAAACGGCAAAAGCAAGCGGAAAAAGAACGCGCTGCCTCTAAACCGATTCCGCATTCCAGCGACGCCCAAGACCTGTATGTTTCCCCGTCCAGCGCGATTATTAAACCGACTGAATGTCTGGTGCATTCGGTTATCGACGTTAAATCGACTTCGGATACGAAAGCGGATTCAATTCAGACTGAAAAGAATAGGCGCGAAGTATCCGAGTCAGACAAGACTGCTTCAGATCAAGATGAGGAACAATTCGACGACAATCAAGCGGATATTCCCTTTCAAGAGGACGAGCTGGAAGACGATTTAACCGCGCAAAACTGGGATTTGGAACAGAACGACGAATCAGAAGAAGAATCAGACGAAGACGATTCAGAATTGGATGATGAAATGTTCTCCGATGAACTAAATGATCAAGCGGACTACGATGCTGTTGAGGCGGATATTTTGGATAAAATCAGTAAATCCTCTCGCGCCTATTTAGAGAAAAATAAAGGTTAAGGTTTATGCAAGAAAAGTCATTTGAATTTGAAGTACCGGTACATGTAGTATTAATAGGGAACGGTTTTGCCAGTCTGTCAACCGATTCCAGTACCGATGAAAATCCGGAATTTGCGGTTGCGATTTTCCCCGATGAACAATCTGCCGAGAATTTTAACACGCAGTTGGGAATTGAAGGGTCTGAAGTCAGAACGATTTATACAATCAAAGACCTGGTTCAATTTCTACGCATGTTCAAAAAACCTCATACACATATCGCCTGGAATCCGCAAATAATCGAAGGCGAAGTAATTAAAACCGACTGGATTGGTTCAATCGAGGATATTTTATCCCAGCTTCCGCCTGTTTCGTCGGAGGAAAACGAATCGCGCCCGGCTCCGTGGCAGTATCCCGCCTACGTTATGAAGGATTCCTCCCCGGAGCAGAATTACGTTTCAATCAACGCTCAAATGCCGGACGGTAAGCCGGTTTTTGCGGTGGTTTTGTTTTCCTCCAGTTCCAACGCGGAACAGTTTAAGCAGAAATCCCAGCTGCGGGGAGTAACGATATTAAAAGTCGAGAATCATACTCAGATGACCCAGGTCTTTAAGGATTGGCTTCCCCAATTCAACGCCGTTGCGGTAGACCCGGTTGTCGGCGAGGACGGGAAGCAAAACGCGCTATGCCTCTGGACGGAAAGTCTTTGGGAAAAGTATTTTATAAAATGAATCGCTGATTGTTCTGCAAAAAGCTACGTAAATAAATAGGTACTATGGTATATGCAGAACGGAAATATATACGGAACGCAGGTATATACGGAATGCAACTATGCCGTTCAGCAGAATAAGGCCGCGCTGCTTTTACAGCGCGGCGTTTTGCTAAACGACCTCGAGGCGGGAGTTGGGGTTATCTAAAAACGGTATTGAATACGTCAGGGGGATTGGGGCAGTCTGGCACCGGAGTTGGTTAGCCATGAATCCAGTTTATCGGAGAGCAGTTTTACCAAGGGCGCATTTTGTTCAGCGCAGTCGTTTAACTCGCGCGGGTCTGATTTCAAATTATATAATTCGTTTCGATAGCCGTTGAGCGTATAAAAGCGGATTAACTTCCAATCGCCAGAACGAGCAACAGAATAAGGGTCAAATCCTCGTCTGTAATGCGGAAAATGCCAAAAAAGATCCGAGTGAATATTATGCTTTTCGGCAGACGTTGACGACGAATCCCCGCGTAAATAGGGGGCAAAATTTCGTCCGTCCAATTTCTGCGATTGAATTTGCTGTTCGGACAAGGGAACTCCCGCGAAATCCAATAAAGTGGGTAAAAAATCACAGGTGTAAAAAGGTATATCTGTAGAAATAGGCGTAGAATCCGTTTTTAATTTTTCGGGAATATAGATAATCAGCGGAACCCGTAAGCCGCCTTCGTAAGGCGTCCCTTTTCCCTCTCGGAGAGGGAAGTTATCGGTAACTCCGCAAAATCCGCCGTTATCTGAGGTGAATATAACTATAGTATTGTCAGCGATGTTCAAGTCGTCAACCGCTTTAAGAATCGTTCCCATGGCGTCGTCAACCGATTCAATCAGTCCAGCGTAAACTGCATTTCTCTGCTGATTGGTTTTCTGATTCGGGTCCATGTCGTCCCGGTCGCCGTCAAAGGGTTTGAGTAAATCAGGATTCTCTTTTGCCGCCTGAGCGCGTTTATCGAGGTATTTTTGATTGACCTGTTCCCGGCACATAATAGGGGTATGAACGGCGTAATGAGATACCTGCAAATAAAACGGCTTGTCTTTGGACTGGGTCATGAATTTAACCGCTTCACGCGCTTCCCGGTCGGTGAGAAAATCACCGGGTTTTTCAGGAGATAAAGTTGTGATTCTGTAAGCGGGGTGATTTTTGGGATTCCCGATTTTATGCTCCCGGGAATCTGGATAATAGGGATCGAAATAAGACGGCGGCTGACCTAAATCACAGCCTCCGATATTGACATCGTACCCCTGCTTATCCGGGAAAAAGGCGTCTGAACCCAAATGCCATTTACCGATATATCCGGTTCGATAGCCGGCGGCTTTTAATCGTTCTGCAATTGTCAGCTGGTCTAATTCCATTTCAATGGGATTGACGGGGCACGAGAGTTGATTCTTTTTAGCGGCTTCGTAGGGCCATTGACCGTTTATCAGTTCCGGCTGCTTTCCGCCTTGAAATCGGGCACGAATCCAATCGGTCAGACCCAATTGAGCGGGCGTTTTTCCCGATTGCAACGCCGCTCTGGTAGGTGAACAAACCGCGCAGGCGGCGTAGCCGTTGGTAAATACCATGCCGCGCTGCGATAAAGAATCTATATGCGGAGTTTGATGGAACGAACTGCCGGTATAGGATAAATCAATCGCCCCTAAATCATCGACTAAAACAAGGATAATATTGGGCGGAGCGGTTTTTAGCTCGGCAGCAGATAGTACAGTACCAATAGTAAGCAGCAGGACAAAAATACAGTAAGGAAAGTGTTTTCTCATTACAGGGGATTGGGGGTTAAGTCTGACGGGTAATATTCAGCGGAAACAGCCCAGTTGAATCGTATAATTTAAGGTGAATATTGCCATAAATCAAAAATCAGGGAACCGCTCCTTGATTTTTCTTTGATTCTGTTATACAATAACCGAAAGTAAAAGTCAATGCGTCGAAAAAATATTTTTATTTTTTTCAAACTAAAATATAAACAGACCGTATTATAAACAGGTCGTGTTAGCGGACTATATTATAATCGTAGCAGGTTATATTATCGATACCAGGTCTGATTTTTGGAACAGGTCGGCTGCCTGTTAAGCGTTAGACTTTATAACAATACTATACAAAATATACTTTTAATAATCATGGATAGAACACAAATTCCGGCTTCGCCAGAACAGAAGGTATTACAACATCTAACTCAAACAGCGCAACAGCTGGTAAATCAGAGACGGCATCAAATGGGGTATCCTTTTGATCAGCAGACTAATCTAAAGGGCTTTTATGAATGGCTAATTGATACGGGATTATGCGATACCACCTTGATCAGTGTAGGCAGTCCGTATAAACAGGCGTGGGATATGCTTCATGTAGACGAATTTGAACGTCAGCTGGTAGATTTTTACGCTCAAACTTACGGTTTTCCCGCGCAAACGCATTGGGGATTTGTTTCCAACGGCGGAACGGACGGCAATATGCACGGACTTTATTTCGGACGGAAGTACCTGGAGTCGCAGTCGGAAATTCCCCCGATTCTGTATGTTTCCGAGGAAGCGCATTATTCTATGCAGAAACTGGGTGATGTGCTTAATATCGAAACGCGGGTAATCAAGGCAACTCAAGCTGGACAAATGAATACTGAAGATTTTCGGCGTCAGCTGGATTCTTCCCGTCCCGCATTGATTGGAATTGCCGTCGGCGGAACGTTCAAAGGGGCGATTGATAATCAAGCGGAAATCGACGCGGTGTTAAAACAGGTGAATCCTCCCGCCTGGTATCGACATTTGGATGTTGCCCTGTTCGGCGGATATTTACCGTGGCTGGAAGATATGCAGGCGCGGGAAATTCTCAATCAGGCTCGGCAGAGGTTTGATTCGTTGGCGGTTTCAGGGCATAAGTTTTTAGCGATGAACGAACCAACCGGTATATTTATCTGCCGAAAGGCGATTTTGGATAGTTTGCATAACGTTACCGTGCCGTATTTGAACTGCGTTATTCCGACGATTAGCTGTTCGCGGAGCGGATTTGACGTTTTGAAACTGTACTGGCGATTGAAAACGACGGGAGCCGACGGTTTTAAACGGGAAGCGGCGCACGTATTAAATATGACCGCCTGCTTGATCGAGGCTTTGAAGCAGCGTAACGTCGAAACGTATGTTAATCCGTGGTCTAATACGGTTTGCTTTAATCGTCCGGCTGATTCTATCGTTCATAAATACTGTATGGCGTGCTCCGGGAATCTCTCCCACGTTGTTGTTATGCAGTACTTTGATTTACCGCTGGTCAATCAGCTGGCAGACGATATTGCGTTTACAAAATGAACGGAGACGACAGTATTATACTGGTTTGCGAATCGAAATTATCCAATTGCGCATGGTTTTAGCGTGCCTTTTTCTGTTCGTGAAACCCTATATCTCCCCCTTGACAAAAACGGTCGATATGGATAATTATAAGCAGGAATTAAATAGGTATATTTTTTGTAATCCCCCCCTGATTTTCTACGTGGAAAAGCTGATTTTCCTAGTAGAAAACGCAGACAGTTAACCTTACTAATATAGGAATTATTATGTCGGAAACGTTGGCCTTAAATACAATTCGTACCCTTGCCATGGACGCCGTTCAAGCCGCCAATAGCGGACATCCAGGAACGCCGATGGCGTTAGCTCCCGTAGCCTACGTTCTGTTTAACGAACGGATGAAGTATGATCCCGCCCCCCCTCTTTGGCCGTCGCGAGATAAATTCGTTTTGTCTATTGGACATGCGTCCACGCTGTTATACTCTTTACTGCATTTATGCGGTGTGGAACAGGTAGACGCCAACGGTAATTCGCTGGGTAAGAAGGCGGTTACAATCGACGATTTGAAAACCTTCCGTCAATGGGGTTCTCAATGCGCCGGGCATCCAGAATACCGGCATACGTCTGGGGTTGAAGTAACCACCGGACCGCTGGGTCAGGGCGTTGCAACCAGCGTTGGAATGGCTATTGCATCCGATTGGATTTCTGCTAATTTCGATAAGAATCTGTTTAATTCCAACGTCTACGCGCTTTGCGGCGACGGCGATATGATGGAAGGAATTTCGGGTGAAGCGGCGTCTTTGGCAGGGCATTTACAGCTTTCCAATTTGTGCTGGATTTACGACGATAACGGAATTACCATTGAAGGCAATACGTCTTTGGCTTTCGGCGAAAATGTAGCGGAAAGATTTACCGCCTACGGCTGGAACGTGGTCAAGGTTGCCGACGTAAACGACTTAAACGCGCTTCGGTCGGCGTTCGACGAGTTCGAGGCGGAAACCGCTCGTCCGACGTTAATTATTGTCAAAAGCGTAATTGGATACGGTTCTCCCAACAAAGCGGGCAGTCATACCGCTCACGGCGCTCCTTTAGGCGTAGACGAGGTTCGTTTGACCAAACAGGCTCTGGATTGGGATCCTGACAAGTCGTTTTACGTTCCTGAAGAAGTTAAACAGATGTTCAAGTGCGGCATTGTAGAAAACGGTGCTCGGGAATATTCTCAATGGGAAGCGGATTTCGCGGCTTATTGCAAGGCCAATCCGGAAAAGGCGGCTTTGTTGAAAGATATGTTTACGGAAAACAATCCTTTGGACTGGGATAAATTCGTTGAAGTATTTCCCACCGATGCCAAGGGAATGGCGTCCAGAGCGTCCAGCGGCAAGGTTCTCAACGAGTGCGCCGAGGGTTTGCCGTGGCTGGTTGGCGGCTCGGCAGACTTGGCTCCGTCGAACAATACGTGGTTGAAGTTTGAAAACGCCGGCGAATTTAGTCCTGCTAATCGCGAGGGGCGCAACTTCCATTTTGGTATTCGTGAGCATGCCATGGGAGCGATTTGTAACGGATTAACGCTTTCCGGCTTACGCGGATTCTGTGCTACGTTCTTCGTATTCTGCGATTATTTACGTCCAGCTATCCGATTGGCTAGCTTGATGGGCTTGCCGAACCTGTACGTTTTTACCCATGATTCGATTGGGGTTGGCGAAGACGGCCCGACGCATCAGCCGGTAGAACAGCTAGCGTCTTTGCGCTGCATGCCGAATTTAGCGGTCGTTCGTCCGGCAGACGCCAACGAAGTGGCGTGGGCGTATAAAACCGCCTTAAATCAGCATACTCAGCCGACCTGTATGATTCTTACACGACAAAACCTGCCGACTTTGGATCGTGCTACGATGGCTCCGGCTGAACTTACGGCCAAGGGAGCCTACGTTCTGTCGGATTGTCAGGGAACGCCGGAGATTATTTTAATCGGAACGGGTTCCGAAGTCGGAATTTGCCTGGACGCTCAAAAGACGCTTACCGCAGCCGGAAAGAAAGTCCGTGTTGTTAGTATGCCGTGTTGGGAATGGTTCGACGCTCAAACTCAAGACTACAAAAACAGCGTCTTGCCGTCCGAATGCAAAAATCGCGTGGCGGTAGAAGCCGCCCTGCCGTTTGGCTGGAGCAAGTATATCGGCGATCAAGGCAAGTTTATCGGAATGAACGGATTCGGAGCCAGTGCTCCGTTCGCTCGTTTGATGAAAGAATTTGGTATTACCGCCGAAGCTGTTGTCGCGGCCGCCAGCCAAGAATAATTGTTCTGCGTATACAATAAAACACGGGATATACTTTTACAACAAAGTATATCCCGTTTATTTTTTGTTCAGCTGGTATAATTTTTATACCGGCTGAAAT
>CAYZMZ010000067.1:0-2766 GCA_964479655.1 uncultured Planctomycetaceae bacterium | reverse complement strand
TTGGGAAGACTATTAAATTAATACGTGTATTCCCGATCCCGCGCTTTTCCTCCCGCTCCAATTCTGAATATTTTTACCTGTCGTTTCGAGGGTTTTATAGCGACGACGTCGATAAGCATTTCTTTGGATCGCTTAAAATTCGTGTAAACCGCTCCTTCCGATAAATTACTTCTGCCGATACCTCCGTAGCCTTGGGAAATCGTATAATTTACCCCGTTTTTGGATAGATAATTGTCAAAATGACTATCTCCGAAGAAGCAGCCGGCAAAAGCGGTCTGTTTATTTCCCGTAAAATCCCAGTTGATGTTATCCTCCGATCCTTTCTTGCCGGCAACGAAGTCTTCTACAATCCGTATGAAAATTTCCTCGCGTTTTGCGTGATAAACTTTACAGTTTTTCCAGTAACCGATCGGAATTTGAATGCAAAAATGCTGCAGGACAACCGCTGTCCAGCCCGCTTCCATTTTAAGGTTATCGGCAAGGAATTGTAATTGCTGCTGGGAGTAACCGTAGTAGCCATCGTCCGAGGTATTGAGAAAAAAGACGCGGCATTTTTTGAGCGGAATATCGTAAAATCCGTAGTCGCTGTTTGGCCCCATGATAAACTTATGACCATGCTTTTTAGCCAACCCGTTAAATCGCTCTCCGAACTCTTTGCTGGTATAAACGCCGTTTCGTCCGTGATCATGATTTCCTATCGCAAACAGTACCGGACCGGGATAATCGCCATATATTTTGTCTTGGGATTCTAATCGGGTTATCAAGTCCTTTTGAGTTCGGGGCATGTTCTCCAAATCCATATCGCCTAAATCGGCGAAGAAATCAGCATGGTATTGCTGAGCAGCCTGTTGACCGAAAAACAGATGGATTTTCGAATCGGAAAAATCCATTGGACTGTCAATCGTCATTTTCCCTGAATGGGTATCCGTCATAAACGGAAATACGAGCGTATTGTCCGTTCCTTTCCATTTGTCGAGGCGGAGTTGCGTTTCCGAAATTTGTTCTTTCGCCCAGTCCGGTATTTCAACGGAAAAACATAGCTGGGCAAAACACACAATTGAAATCCAGAGGCAGGTTCTTAACATTAAATATCTCCTTTAATGGTAAAAAATTGGATAGTTCTAGGGATGAATCTCAATTCGTGATAAACTGGGGAAAGGATACTATGACTACGTGATTTCTCTCTTCTGGATGCCGTTTTGATTTCGCCTCCAGAATCCAATAATCCCTTATTTTACCGATTAAGGCGAAATGAAACGACTGATTTTTGTTGTGCAAACCGGAAAAAATCAAGTGAAACCAGTATAAATCGCGGTAATTCCGGCTTGTTTCGGGGAACGACCGGCGATTTTGGGGATTTTTCTGGGAACGCATATTCCTTGGAATCGACGAACGGATTTTCCGATCGCGCTATCCGTATAGCCGTCTCAAAGTTTTCCTTTCTCCATATTCATAAAACGCCATAAAAACAGCATTTGAATTAAAGTTACACCCTATTTTAACAGAAAAACTGATGTAATAATCTATTGTATCACATCGAAAGAAGAAAAACAAGTCTTAGAGAGTCAAAAAATTATAAAAGCGCAAAGTTTTGACTTAGGGAAGCGGGAAAATAATAAAATTTCTTGTAAATTTCAGCGGGAGGGGGTAGATAATTTCCTGTAAATCCAAGCGATACGGGGGGATAGAAAAAAAGAATCACCCTTTGTGGAGGCGATTCTTTGAATGTTTCGAGGTTTTACTAACCTCAACGAGCAGCGAGAAACAGATCATTCACCTGTTTTACGCAGATGTTCGTTGCGGCGTTCAGCACGCAGGCGAATTCGTCGGCCGATTTCGCTGGGTTTCTCGTAAAATTCTCTACGACGCATTTCCTTTTTGATACCGGAACGTTCGCACAATTTTCGGAAACGGCGGACAGCCTCTTGAACGGATTCACCTTCACGCAATGTTAACTTAACCACGAAGCATCACCTCCAAATCTGGTAAGGGGTTGAAAAACGATGGACTACTCCATCTATAAAAATGATGAAGTATTATATCAGCTTATTTTTTGACGTCTAGGAGGGGTTTATACTAGAACCCGTTAATTTTTTCGATCGATGCCGTTTGGATTTCGCCCCCGTATGAAATAAAATACGTCTGATATTTCTGTCGTATTATTAATCTAACTATATTATCGAGTAGACCGTATTATTAATAGGCGGTATTATTACCGTCGGTTGAAGTATACTTGTCTGTTTTGAATTTTGGAGTATAATAGGGACAGAGAATCGGAGTTTGGTCTGTTAAGCGGATTCGTCTAAACAGTATCGAATAAAACTCACTAATATGGATTCTACATGAAATTTCCCGGTTTATTTTGTCATAAACCCGCTGTTTCATTTCGCTCAAATCGATAAATCCCCGTATAGTTCCAATTATCAGGCGAAATAAAAACGGCGTCAAAAATCACGTCGTTTTAGTATAAATATTTATATTATTCCCCTTTGCGCAATTACCTTATATCCTTATGAAATCATTTCTTCAGCGAACGACGATCGGAATCTTGAAGTTTATGACGATATTGGCAGCTGGAATTTTATTTTCCAGCCCCGTTCAGGGCGATGTAGCGGTTATTTCCAATCGGACGCCGAAAAAAATGGTGTTTGCCGCGGCACAAAAGGGAAAGCCGCAAGAAACGATCAAACTAGCCAGCGGAAACGTGTATTCGTTCTATTTTAACGATGTTTCCGCGTTGGTTTTTTACGATGGACAACAGAATCA